>JACOWO010000082.1 GCA_016176745.1 Nitrosopumilales archaeon | reverse complement strand
GAAAAATTACTACATTTGCGATTTAATAAGATTAAGAGCACTAGTCACAACTTCTGCGCCTTCAATTAATCCAATACTGCCTTTTTTTGCTTCAGTCTCGGTGAACCTAGACGTCTTGTCTTTTTTTATAAAATCTCCAGAGACCAACAGGGGTACAGGATCATCACTATGCCCTTTGTTTATACATGGTGTGGAATGATCAGCAGAAATTACTATTGCAATTTTACTTGAATCAATATTATCAAGCAATGTTCCAAAAAATCTTTTATCAATCTCTTCTATGTTTTTCATTTTGCCTGTAGCATCACCGTCGTGACCAAATTCATCTGGTCCTTTCAAATGTACGTATATGGCATTTTGAGTTTCCATGGACTGTGCAGCTACCTTGGCCTTTTCTTCATAATCAGCAAGGCCTCCAGCCTTGAATGCTTTCATTTTTAATACTTCAGAAATTCCAAGCTCTACTGGCATATCCACAATGCAGGAAAATTTCATAGAATACAACTCATTTATGGGTTGAGTGTGTGGATATCTGTTTCCAGCATCACGAAGGATTATGCTGTTGAGAAGTTTTTTGTTGCTCTCATTTCTTTTTTTATTTATCACACTTTGCTTCATAATTGCCAAGGATTTTTCTGTAAACTCGTTTACCAAATCTGCTGTAAGACGCGCACTAGTTGATTCGTTTAACGGCAGGCATTTTTCAATTTTTAAAAAATCACTCACTGCTTTTGCTATTCCCATGCCATCAACTCTGGCGTAGGCAGGATCTGTGTTTGTTATATCTGATGAAAGTGTCTCTCCTTCACATCTAATCCTAACAGTCACACGATGACCAATAGTTGGCGCAACAACAACAGAAGCATTAGGATTTGAAAATTTTATTTTTTCTTGTATCTCTTTTGATATTTCAATTGCATCATCTCTTTCTATCCTTCTCCCCGCTCTTCTGTCTGTGATTACTTTATTATCATCAATTGTGGCAAAATTTCCTCGCAGTGCTAAATCCCCATCCTTAAAATCAATTCCAACTCCTATGGCTTCAATTACTCCTCTTCCAACATAATTTGCATGTTGAAACCTATACCCAAGCATGTTGAAAACTGCGATATCTGATTCAGGTGCTATGCCCTTGCCTACAGAAATTACCTCGCCCATTGTACCGTTTTTTGCCAATCTATCAAGATTAGGCGTAACTGCGGAATCCAAAGGCGTCTTGCCTTTTAGATCTGGATGAGGAAGATCGCCAACACCATCCAACAAAACATAAATCATATGAACATCGGAATTTTTGGTAATTCTGTCCAGCCCCAGTTGAACACTTGATTTTGGTCACTTTAAAGCTTACAACATGGATCTGTCATATCAAAATTAGATCTTTAAAGATGTGAAAAGTTTTTACACACACATTCTGTCACTATCCAATATGGGAGATATGCGTAAGGATTATGTTTTAGAAAGACTCGTCATAGTATCTCAAAACGGTGAGAAAAAAACCGATCCAAAAAAATGTGCTTTCTGTCCTGGCAACGAGGCAATGACAAACCCTTCATTATTATCTTTAGTCGCAAAGGACGGGATGCTAAAAAGACTACAAGATAGTGAGGATTCCTATGTGGAGGATTGGTCTGTTAGAGTATTTGAAAGCAGATCTCCCGCAGTTTCTATCGCGAATGAAAATACCTACAGTGACAGACCATTGTATAGCGAACCTGCATATGGATATCATTACGTTGTAGTAGCTTCATCAAACCACAAGGACTCTTTGGCAACCATTTCATCTGAACAATGGTCAAACATACTTGTTGTTATTCAGGATAGATTGAGGTGGCTATACACACAAAAAGGCGTTACCTATGTTTCAATATACGTAAACCACGGCAAAGACTCAGGAACAAGCATACTACACCCACACATAAACATGGTTACTTTTTCTACAATTCCGCCAACAATTGAAGAAGAAGCCGAGGCATCACACAAAATTCTCAACGAAAAGGGTGTCTGTCCAATGTGCCAAACAGTAAATACAGAAACTGGTGGTAAAAGGCAGGTATTGCAGACAGAGGGTTTTATTGCATTTTGTCCTTGGGCGCCATCACATCCTTTCGAATTTTGGATTAGTCCAAAAAAACACACAACTAGTTTTTCCAAAATAACTCAAAAAGAGATCAACGATTTATCCTTGATTTTGAGGGCAACATTAGGTGGTCTTACAAACAGCATAAAAGACGTTTCATATAACTTGGTTTTCCACCTTTCACCTGAAAAGAAAAACAGCCGTCAGATTCACTGGCACATTGAAGTTTATCCGTTAACAGATGCTTGGTCTGGTCTTGAGCGTGGTTATGGGATCTTTTTGAACAAAATATCGCCAGAAAAGGCAGCTGAATCTTTAGGAGCGTCATGCCGAAAAGAACTAGCTAACCTTGTAGGCATTGTCTGATACTCTGCACGTTTATTTATTGTAAATTAAAATGATTTTGTATGGCAGTTGAGAAATATGTAGCAGCTGCAAGTCTTGGTTTGTTTGTAATATTTGTTGGCGAAATAATAACATTGTATGATTTTATGATTGAACCTCAACGCGAAGTAGAACCGGCACCAAAAGTTTTGCAGTTTATCTCAATAGGTATAGCCCCCGCATTGGTCTTAACTGGAACATCATTTATCATGGCAAAAAAATATGGATCAAAACAAATTGGTGCCATGATAATTGCGGGTGGTGCAGTACTCTTAGTGGGCATGTCATATGCATATACATTACTTGACAAGATAGAACCAAACCACCTTGTCTTTGCAGTATCTATAACGCCTCCACTTTTTATTTCAGTATCAATTCCAGTTATGGTAGTAGGCATTTTACTACTTAGAGAGAAAAAGAAAAGACCAAAAAAAGAGTATTTCTAACTATGATCAAATCTCATACAATTTGCTTCTTTTTTAAAGCCAATTTTCTCATAAAATGATTTGACGTCATCTTTACAATCTAGTATAGTTTTGTAACAGTTGTTTTTTTTGGCATACTCCAAAAGCGCACGAACTAATTTTTCGCCAATTCCTTTTCCTTGATGTTCTTTGGATACAACAACATCTTCAATATGCCCAACATATCCTCCATCATGAATGAACTTTGGCTCAATAATAACAGTAGTTGAGCCAATAACCTTTCCGTCTAAAACTGCTACAAATATTACATGATTTGGATTTGATTTTATTTTTGCATAGATTTGCTTTGCTTTCTGAGTGTCTAGGCTGCTTGCCTTTCGTAACGAATCAAGCGATTCTAAAAAACCACTAAAAAGATCGCCTTCTTGTAATTCTCTGATTATTAGTTCGCCCATATTCTTTTATCAAATATTTCCTAACTTTTCTAGGAATTGCTGAGATGCCTTTCTATATGATGCCTTGTCTCCTATATCGATAAATCCCTTCTTTATCAGGAAACTATTTACCTGTTTTTTAGTGCTTAACGCCTTTTTAATTACCTGATCCATTCCAAACGGCCTGTCAGGCGGAATAAGAGAAAATACTTGAGGCTCCATAACATAGCATCCGATGTTAATATTTCCATTAATTTCCGGTTTTTCATTCCATGCTGTTACTCTGCCATTGGAGTTGGTTTCTATAATGCCATATGGAAGGTTTGTTTTGTACTCATAAAGGCTCATTGTAATAAATGATCTTTTCTTCTTGTGCTGATCTATCATACGTCGTAAATTAAAATCAAAAATAGAATCTCCATACACACATACAAATGAATCATTGACAAACTGTTCAGCAGTTTTAAGCTGACCTGCAGTTGCAAGGGGTCTATTTGCCATCGCATATTCAATGCTAACGCCAAATCTATCACCTGATTCAAAATAATCTTCAATTGTCTTCCTAAGATAACTTACACACAAAACAATCGAAGATACGCCATTTTTCCTTAACCATTCTATTAGGTGCTCTAATAACGGCTTTTCACCTAATGGTAGCATAGGTTTTGGAAGAAAAGTAGTATATGGCTGCAGCCTCGTGCCAAGGCCGCCTGCAAGTATTACTGCTTTCATGAAATGGTATTTGAAAAGTTGGTTATTTATGTTGAGTTATAGATTTCTACGTGTTATCACTACAAAATACTTGATATCTTTTTTATCACTTCGGATGGATTCTCACCAAAAACTACAATCATTGGCTCTTTGCCAAAATCGCCCTTGTGAAATATTATATCTGGCGGTGTGATTGTTTTTTTAATCAAATTTTTCATTCCCCACAAAATAGATGAATTTTCTTTTCTTTTGATATGTGATGGTTCCTTTGTCCTATCATAGCTTAGCACAATCAAGTCATTTTCTCTAAATTTTTTAATTATTTTGGAATCATATTTCAAATTCAATGCGGATCTTATCAAAGGAAATTTTTTTGTTACAGCTAAAATAGCAGATGCCACATGTATTGATGCTCCATATTCCAAATTTCCTGCAACATTGACGCTCTTTCCAGCTCTAACAATTCTTCCAGATATGCCAAGAATATCATGTATTGATTTTGGATGTGGTTTTGAATAGACAAAATTGGTTTGACACTCGGGTATTAGCGAATAAATATTTTTTAAATTTTTAAAATCTAGTATTGAATTACTAAGATTCTTTTCTATTTCTGATTTTTTGAAATTTGTAATTGATATTCCTTTACCAATTTTTTTAGAGTTTTTTATTGAATTGTAGGCATAATTTTTTGCAAATTTTACTGCTTCTTGCAAAGGTTTTCCAGTAGCAATAGCTACAGCTAGTGATGCAGAATAATTACAGCCACTACCATGATTGACAATTTGCAATTTTTTACCTGAAATAGAGTAATGTGTAGTATTTTCTAAAACAAAATCATCAACACGCCCTTTCTCAAATTGATTTCCTGTAATCACAACATTTTTTGCTCCAAGCTCTCTAATTTTTAGTGCACATTTTAGCGCATCATTTTTTGTTGAAATCTTAAACCCAGTTAATTTTTCAGCTTCTGATACGTTTGGAGTTATTACAAATGCCAAAGGGACAAGTAATTTTTTGTATGTATTTAAAGCATTTTTTTCAATAAGACTTCCATTAGTAGTTGACCGTATAACTGGATCTAAAATTATTGGCGCTTTTACATTTTTTAACTCTGAGTAGATATCTTTTATGACCGAACTTTTGTAAACCATTCCTATTTTGATTGCATCAACAACAAAGTCAGAAAAGACGGCATCAAGTTGGTCTTTGATCATACTTGAAGAAACCTGTTCTGTTTTAGAGAACTTTACAG
>JACOWO010000081.1 GCA_016176745.1 Nitrosopumilales archaeon | reverse complement strand
TCCATGTGAGCTTCTAGTGCCTTGATTGGATCAACTTCGGTTACTATGATTTTAGAGCCCATTCCGTGACATCTTGCTGCAACGCCTCTTCCAACCCATCCATATCCTACAACTACAACTCGTTTTGATGCAAACAAGAGATTCATTGCTCGAAGGTATCCATCAATTGTGCTTTGGCCTGTCCCGTATCGGTTATCAAACATGTGTTTTGTATATGCGTCGTTTACAGCTATTACTGGATAGCAAAGTAAATTATTTTTTTCCAAAGCACTCATTCGTTTTACTCCAGTAGTTGTTTCCTCTGTTGCACCAAAGATCTTCAATGACTTGAATTTTTTGTCATGATGAGCTCTAGTGTTTAGATCACCACCATCATCAGTCAAAATATTTGGCTTGTGTTTGAGAACCTGTTCAATGCACCAGTCATATTCCTTTTGTGTTTCATTTGACCAAGCATAAACATGAATTCCCTCTGATGCCAAAAATGCCGCAATATCGTCTTGAGTTGTCAATGGATTTGCGCAGCAAGCTGCAACATTTGCCCCCAGCTCCTTTGCTCCTATCAATAGAACCGATGTTTCTTTTGTGATTTGTAAGCAAAATCCTAGCGTTACTCCTCTAAAGGGCTTTGATTTTCCTAGTCTGTTAATCGTATTATCAAGAATTTGCATGTGGCTTCTTGCCCATTCGTAGGAAAGTTTTCCTTTTTTTGCAAGTCTTGGGTCTTTTACCTTGTATGGCAAACCGCTAGTTTTTCTTTTAAAATCAATAATAAAGTATGTCCTGCTAAAATGATCATTACAATTTTTTGATTTGTTTAACAAAAATTTGATACCATTCGATTATATACCGCAAATAGTTTGCAATAGCAACATGGAAGAAGGTACCATAAAATGGTTCAACGCCACAAAGGGCTACGGCTTTATCGCAAGAGAGTCGGGTGCAGACCTTTTTGTCCACAAAACTGAGGTTCAAGGAAGCCTGAGAGAAGGGGACAAAGTGTCGTTTGAAGTCGCAGAAGGTCCAAAAGGACAACATGCAACAAATGTATCAAAGATTTAGTACTATTAAATTAATTTAAGAGTAACAATTTCCTTTGATTAAATTTCATTTTTATTATTTTTTAAATAATTTTAGTGGATGACCTGTATAATAGGTATCTTCAAGCTGAGTATACAAAAAAGTTGTATCTGCCACATACAACGAAATGATGCCTACAAAAAATAGAGTCCACATAAAGTTTACCTTGCCTTTAAAAAACAAAACAACGCCAAGCAATGCTGGAACCAACACAATTGCGTCTGCTATTGGATATCCAGCTAGCAGTGCAAACTCATAGTTACTTAGTTCTTTATTTTCATTAAACACAACATAAAGACTTGACACTAGGACAATAATGGCAGCAAGAATAGCTAATGCAAGTATCTCTTTAGTAATGCCGTCCTTTAGAGGCTCTAAATATGAAATTACAAACATTAACAAAAAAGGATAACCAACAAGATAGAACAAGTCAGCAGTGGAAGGAAACGGATCTATTTTAAGATAAAGTTCTTGTATTATCCATGTAATTTCGGCAAAAAACCAGCATATTGCAAAACCTACTAATGCTATCAATGCAGTACCATGTTTTCCTGACGTACCTAACCGTTGAAGGACAATTATGCTAACTACCAAAAGGCTTCCAGCGGCAGGAATATACATGAAGTTTCCAACAATTACAGCAACCTCTTCTCCAAAATAATTTGCAATTAAATTAATTGCAGCAACACAAATTATTACAAAAAAAATCTTTTGCATGATTAATTTTTTTTGGGGGTCGATTTGCAATTTTTTCATTTGTTTAATATTTCAATAAATTTTGTAAGATTTGTATCTTTAGTACATTATTTGCGTATCATTGATTTTGTCTACGACTACAACATGCCATTTTCAAAAAACATCTATTTTCAACTTTTTTAATAAAATTTCAAAAATAAAAGTAATTCAAAAACTAACCTAGGCACAAAAGATGTCTAGTTTTGCACAACTTTCACACAGATAATACTCTGCTTCATTTGAAAATTGTATCTTGATAGTTTTTGGATCCTCATGTACACATTCTCTTTGTGGAAGATTTTCAGACATTAGTTAATGATATTACTAATTTCAATTAGACTAGGATTGTTTAAACTATTTAGCTATTTGCAGAAAAGTCAAATCAATTAGCTAATAATGGTTAGTAAATCATAATCATTAAAAAGAAAAACATCATTACATAGTTGGATGCCGAAAATAATTTTATTACTTTGGTGTTCTCTCATGCTCTTTACACCTACTGTATTTGGTGAACCTGCTGGCTCTGTACCTATTATAAAAGATCAAGATTTTGTAGTTGAGCGATTTGTTACTGGCATAGAAAGCAGTCCAACTACTATGACTTTTGTTGGAAACGACATTTTGGTTTTACAAAAACATGACGGAAAGGTTCGCCTCATACGAGATGGTCATATTGACAAAGTCGTGCTTGATGTAAGTGTAACAAACATTGGTGAGCAGGGGATGCTTGGCATAACTAATGTTGGCTCTGCGGTTTATCTTTACTTTACAGAATCAGCAAGTGATGGTGGAGAACCGATTGCAAAAAGAGTTTACAAGTATGAATGGGATAGAAATGATCTTGTCAATCCAGTTCTCATAAAGGATCTTCCACAAACAAGACCTTATCATAATGGTGGTGCAATGGTTACTTCCTTGGATGATTCTGTGTACTTGATTTTAGGTGATGCCGGAAGATATGGCAAGCTACAAAATCACAAAACAGGAGAGCCAGATGATACAAGCGTAATAATGCGAATTGATAAAGAAGAACCATACTATGCAATGGGAATACGAAACAGCTTTGGTCTTGCAGTTGATCCTGTGACTGGTAATATTTGGGATACAGAAAATGGTGATGACGATTTTGATGAGGTAAATCTAGTTCTGCCAAACTTTAACAGTGGCTGGGAAGTGATTATGGGCCCTGCAACACAAGATGATCTTTCTTTGTTGCCTAGCTATGAGGGATATGTGTACAGCGATCCTGAATTTAGCTGGCAAAAACCTGTTGCGCCAACTGCAATAACATTTGCAAGTTCAGAGCAGCTTGCAAAATTCAAAGATAGTGTTTTTGTTGGTGATTGTATTTACGGCAATCTCTACAAGTTTGATCTGAATTCAGATAGAACTGGTTTTGTTTTCAGCAATACTCAGCTAGATGATAAGGTAGTGAATTTGGATGAATCACTGGATGAAGTAATTTTTGGTTCTGGCTTTGGTTGTATTACTGATCTTGAAATTGGACCTGATGGATTATTGTACATTGTATCACTTTCGGAAGGAACAATATTTAGAATGATTCCTCAAAGTATAGCAACAACTAGTGTTTCTACAGAAGAAGGTGGCGGATGTTTAATCGCTACTGCAACATTTGGCTCTGAGCTTGCACCACAAGTCCAGTTCTTGCGTGAAATAAGAGACAACACAGTACTATCAACTGCATCTGGCACATCATTTATGACTGCGTTTAATGCATTCTACTATTCATTCTCGCCTGCAGTAGCTGACTTGGAAAGACAAAATCCAATGTTTAAAGAAACTGTAAAGGTTGCAATAACTCCATTGTTATCATCATTGTCATTGCTACAATATGTTTACATTGATTCAGAAGCTGAGATGCTAGGATATGGAATTAGTATAATTTTGCTAAATGTTGGAATGTATTTTGTATCTCCTGTAGTTATAATTTCAAAATTAAAGAAAAAATTAGTTAAAAACAGAACACAATCTAGATTTTTACATGAAATCTTAAGTAATTGATTTACAAATTATATTGTATGCTTTTTATCGCCTTGATCAAGTTTAAGAAAAAAGCACGCGATGCAGCAGAATATGGGAAATCAATTCTTGAGAATCTGCCAAAAGGAGTCAAAATTATTGGAACATACTGGACCTTAGGAAGATATGATGCAGTGTGGGTTTATGAAGCTCCTTCAGAAAAAGAAGCAATAAAGCTTGGAATTGATGCAGGCGAAGTCATGCAAACGCAAACACTTGTTGCAATATCACGAGAAGAAGCAATCAAACTGCTAGGCAAGATCTAAATTTTCACTAGTTGAAGTAATCATCAAAGCTTTTTGGTTTTGGTTGTATGTATTTGGCATATCTTGTGATCAAGAGATAAATCCTGTAAAAATACCTGTTTTCTTTTAATCTTGGACCTATTTTCTCCCAAAAATACCTGGCATGGATTTCTGAGAATCTTGAGTTACTTATTACCAAAAATGACTTTTTTGATTTTGTTATTATTTCTAGTGTTTTTGGGCTAAATGCTTGTTCTGATTGCTTTCCAGCTCCTACTATTATTAATTCAGGCTTGTCTGTGTCAAAGTTCTGCAACAATTTTGGAATTAGTGTATCGTCTCTAGCATCAAATCTTTCCAATGGTATCTTTTGCCAGCCTAGATCAAACATCTTTTCATTGATTTTGTTTATGATGTTGAGCTCTTTTTCTGGAGTACCTGTGGTTGCCCTTACAATTCGTATCTTGCTGCCTTGAGATTTTAGAAAAGAATCAGCTACATCTAATGCTAGGTCACAATGTCTTCCTCTGTCGTATGATACAACCACATTTGATATTTCATTATCAAAATTGTCTCTAACTACAACTCCTATTATGTCACATGTAGCAAGCGACATTAGCTTTCTATTATTTTTTAGATCATCAAAATCAATAACAAGCAGATTAGTACCTTGTTCTTCGATTGTGGCAAGTATGGCTTCAGTTATATCATGTGATAGTCTTATTAAATAACCAGTAGAGTCACTATCACCTAATTCTTTTTTAAGATTCTCAAGTGTATGTACTTCTTTATCAGCGATTTCTCTTGATGATGACAATGGAAGCTGGATTGGAACATTTACAACATTCAGGTAGGAAATTTCTGCATCTCTTGCATTAGCTATAACATTTGCTATCTTTACTAAATTTTTGATCGATTTTCCATTATAATTAATTAGTATTCTATAGTTTTGACGCTTTTGTGGGATTTCATTTATGATTGATGGAGCATAGTGTTCAATCTCTTTTTTTGCAGTATGCATCTTGTAGATTGTAAATCCAATCATTATCCAAATGATTGCAATAAGCCAGCTTAGTGGATTAAAGATTAACAGGTAGATTGCCAGTCCTATCATTGTAAATATTCCAATAATAGGAATCACAGGAAAGAAAGGAATCTTAAAACCATAATCTAATTTTGGACCATAAAGTCTTCTTATTGTAATTGCAGCTATATTGACTTGTGTAAATAAGAAAAGAAACATGACCCCAGCTGCTAGCGCAATCTGTTCAAGGGGTAACAATACGGCCATTATAATCATCACAATGCCAGAAATTATTGTAGCAAAATATGGAGTGCGATATTTTGTATGAATTGAACTAAAAGTTTTAGGCAAATTAAATTGCCTGCCCATTGCAAATGCTACCCTACTTGATGAAAAAGTTGTTGCGTTTAATGCTGACAGCATAGAAACAAATCCGCCAAGAAGTACCAATATGGTTCCAAACGGAATAAGATAGTCTGCGGCCTTTGCTATTCCAAGCTCCTTGTTACTTCCGATAAACTTCCATACTTCGGCTCCTAGTTTTTCTGAGTCCAGTCCGCCAAGGAATGAAAATGTAAACAACACGTAAATGCAAACAACTACTGCAAGTGAAATGAAAATTGCCCTTGGTATGTTTCTCTTTGGATTTTTTACCTCTTCTCCTGTCTGTACAATTATTTCGTATCCTTCAAACGCAATAAATGTGAGGGCCATTGCAAGAACTAATCCAATAGTTCCCTTTGGCAGAAAATCTTCAAAATTGGCAGTCCAGTCATGTTCAACAAAAAATATGGAACCTAGTCCAGCTAATATCAAAACACCAATTATTGCAAGTTGCGAAAATGTTACTGCGTTTCCTATCTTTCCAGTTTCAGAAATTCCTTTCACATTGATGTAGGTAAATAATACAATGGCAAGAGCTGCAATGAGCTTATCAATTCCAGAAAACTGTACAAGACCAATGATTGTCAAGAAATGTCCTAAAAATGAGCCAAACCCAACTGCATACAAGCTTCCTGCAATCATGTGGGCAAACCACGCCATCCACCCGCTTATGAAAGCGTTAGGGCGAGGTAATCCCTCCCTTATCCACTGATATCCTCCTCCTGCCTCTGGCAAGGCAGAGCCAAGCTCGGCGTATACGAGTGCAGTAAATAACGTTATAATTCCATTTATTGCAAAGACAACCATCAATGCCAACAAGAATGAAGATGGCTCCGCCAATCATGCCTGCTATACCTATCATTGTTATGTCCAGAAGCGAAAGGCTTCGTACTAGTTCTGGACGTGATTCAGTCATGAAACTAGAGCTAAAAAGATATTATGAAAACCTATCCCTTAACTATAATACATAAAATCTAATTTTTTAGCTAAATCCAATACGATAAGATCCTGAGCTATTTTTAGACTAGTACAAACTGTAAAGCCTAGCCAGTGCAAGCTTGTCTGCTGCTTTTACAGTAGCAATCTTTCCATCAACTTTAACCTCGTATGTCTCTGGGTCGATTTCAATTTTTGGTGTGAGGTTGTTGTGTACCATGTCTTTTTTTCCAATTTTTCTACAGTTTTTGACAGGTACTAGTTTCTTTTTTGTTGAAATTTTCTTTTCAAGGCCTTTTTCGATTGCAAGCTTTGATGTAAATGTAAATGATGTAGAATATTTTGCAGAACCTAGTGCACCAAACATGGGTCGATACATGATTGGCTCTGTTGTAGGAATTGATGCGTTAGGATCACCCATAAGAGAATACGCAATCATTCCGCCTTTGATTATCATCTTTGGCTTTATTCCAAAAAATTGCGGAGTCCAAATAACAATGTCAGCAAGCTTGCCTGACTCTAGTGAGCCAACATGTTCAGAAATGCCATGTGTTATTGCAGGGTTTATCGTATACTTTGCAAGATAGCGCTTTACCCTGAAATTGTCATTGTCAGTATCTTCTGGTAATTTTCCAATCATTTTTTTCATTTTATCTGCAGTCTGCCAGGTTCTTGTTGTAACCTCGCCAATTCTTCCCATGGCCTGGCTGTCTGATGACATCATGCTTAGGGCGCCAATGTCGTGCAAAACATCTTCTGCTGCTATTGTCTCTGCTCTGATTCGTGATTCTGCAAATGAAACATCTTCAGGAACTGACGGATTTAGGTGATGACAGACCATCATCATGTCAAGGTGCTCATTTAGCGTGTTTACGGTAAAAGGTCTTGTCGGGTTTGTAGATGATGGCAGGATGTTTTTTTCGCCAGCTATCTTCATAATATCAGGAGCATGTCCACCGCCAGCTCCTTCTGTATGATATGTGTGAATTGTACGTCCAGCAATTACTGCTATAGTATCATCAACATAGCCACATTCGTTTAGCGTATCTGTATGGATTGCAACCTGTGTGTCTGTTTTGTCTGCAACTTTGAGTGCGGCATCAATTGTGGCAGGAGTTGTTCCCCAGTCCTCATGAAGTTTTAGTCCACATGCGCCTGCCTCTATTTGCTCAATTAAGGCATCTTCTTTAGAGTCGTTTCCCTTTCCCAAAAACCCAAAATTAAGAGGATATTCATCTATTGCCTCCATCATTCTTTGAATGTTCCAAGCTCCTGGAGTACATGTTGTTGCATTTGTCCCATCAGCAGGTCCTGTACCGCCTCCAATCATTGTAGTTGTACCATTACAAATTGCATGAATTGCCTGTTGTGGTGAGATAAAATGTATGTGGGTGTCAACTGCACCAGCTGTACAAATTGTATGTTCTCCTGATATTACTTCGGTGTTTGATGAAATTATCATATCAATATCATCCATAATGTTTGGATTGCCAGCATTTCCAATTTTTACAATTTTTCCATCTTTGATTCCAATGTCAGCTTTAACAATTCCAATTATAGGATCTAAAATAATCGTGTTTGTGATTACAAGATCAAGCGAATCATTTCTTTTTACACCAGAGGCTTGGCCCATACCATCTCTTGCACTTTTTCCACCACCAAATACAACCTCATCACCATGTCTTAGAAGGTCCTTTTCTATTTCGATTATCAGCTCAGTGTCTGCAAGCCTTATTCTGTCACCTACTGTCGGCCCAAAAAGGTCAACGTATCTTTTTCTTGGGATTTCAAGAACCAAATCTAGGCACCTTTGAATCCTTTTTCTCTTGCCTTCTTAATAGCATCAGATTTTTTCTTTTCAAGCTCACCATTTACTAGTCCACTAAAGCCAAAGACAATTTTTTTTCCGCCATATTCAGTTAATGATACTTCTTTTGTCTCACCAGGCTCAAATCGTACAGATGTTCCTGCTGGAATGTTGAGGTGATGTCCATAGGCTTGCTCCCGTGGAAAAGATAGAGCCTTGTTTACCTCAAAAAAATGTGCATGCGAGCCAACCTGTATTGGCCTGTCTCCAGTATTGCTTACTTTGATTGTTATAGTTTTTCTGTTTTGGTTTGCAAGAATAGGTTTGTCTGAAAGAAAGTATTCTCCTGGAATCAAAGCACATCACACTATTGGATCATGAACTGTGACAAGCTTTGTTCCATCCTCAAAGGTTGCCTCAACCTGAATTGAGTGGATTAGCTCTGAAACGCCTGGCAACACATCGTCTTTTGTTAGTACATTTCTTCCAGAGCTCATTAGCTCCGAAACTGACTTGCCATCACGTGCACCTTCCAAAATATGGTCAGTAATTAGAGCAACTGCTTCTGGGTGATTTAGTTTTAATCCTCTTGCCTTTCTTTTCCTTGCAAGCTCTGCTGCCAAAAAGATATGTAATTTTTCTATTTCACGAGGAGTAAGCATCATACGCAGATAGTATCTGGCTCTTGTATTTAATAATTTGAAAAATTATAGTATTTTACGAAAATATATTTTCAACAACAAACTGAACTATCTGTGTTAAAAATCACAAAAATCTCTGGAAATATTTTTGATGATGATGAATTGCAAAAAAGATTTGAAATATTGGACAAGCAGGGAAAATGTGAACGACTACAAGTCTCTCGCCAAGAGTTGGAAAAAACAAGACTAAGAAAAAGCACTGACAAGGGAACAGATGTTGGACTGTTATTCAATGACAGTACAAAACTAAATCATGGCGATGTTTTGATTTCAGAAGGCAAATTTATTCTAGTCGAGCAAATCCCAGAAAAGGTAATTTCAATTAAAATAAAACAAAATTCAAATCAAACAGAACTGCTTGTTTTGCTTGGGCATATCATAGGAAATAGGCACAGGCCGATAGCAATTGATAAGCAAACTATTCTGTTTCCAATTCAGGCAGATTCTGAGCTTGATCTCTTCAAAAGCTTGTTTTCAGAAATCATAAAACACTTGGAGATGAAAGTTGAGGAAAGGGTATTTGTTCCACGCAAGGGGATGGATGTACATGAGCACTGATATTTTTGAGCAGCTTGGAATAATGCAGTTGTCTGATTCGTTTTTTCCATCTGGTCTTTATGCGACATCAAACGGTCTTGAGATACTAATACATGATAGAAAAATAAAAACTGCTGACGAGCTATGTGATCTGATAAAAGTCTTCATAAAACAACAGATTGGTCCTGCTGATTGTGTTGCCTTGTGCAATACCTATGATTTTATTGCAAAAAATGATTTTGAAAAAATAATCCAAACAGATCAAACACTATATTCAATGAAGCTAGTAAAGGAAATAAGAGAAACATCAACAAGATCTGGCATTCAGCTAATCAAGTGCATACAATCATTCAAAGACGACAAGTTTCTCAAACTTTATTCTGATTCTATAACAAGTGGGAACTGTACTGGCGTGTATCCTGTTTGCTTTGCAATTGCAGCATACAGTCTTGGGGTACAAAAAGAACAGGCTGCAACAATGCTTCTTTATAGTTTTACAGTGGGTATGGTGGGGGCTGCACTGCGTATGGGGATAATTGAACACTTTGAGGCTCAGAAAATTATAGACGAGCTAAAAAGCGAAATTGCAGATACTATACAAAAAAATATCAACAGAAATATTTCTGAGATGTGGCAGTTTGCACCAGAGATTGACATTATACAGATCTCACATGAAAAACTAGCCGAAAAGATGTTTATCACTTAATTTCTTATGAATCAAAACAGAATACCAAGAATTGGAATCGGTGGACCTGTAGGTTCTGGAAAAAGCATGCTAATTGAGAGGGTAGTTCCAGTTCTTGCATCAAAGGGGTATAGTGTCAGCATAATTTCAAACGATGTGATTTCAAAAGAGGATGCTGATAGAATGCGACTAAATTTAGCAACAAAAAGGGGTCTGCTTCCAGAAAACTTGGTAGTTGGCATTGCAACTGGCGGATGTCCACACACTGCAGTTCGTGAAGACCCATCAATGAATCTGGCTGTAATCGAGGAAATGGAGACAAAACATCAGGAGCTTGACCTTATCATAATAGAAAGCGGTGGAGACAACATAACTAC
>JACOWO010000224.1 GCA_016176745.1 Nitrosopumilales archaeon | reverse complement strand
ACGGTGGACCTACGATTAGGGCAGTTGCTACAGTAAAAAGTGTCAAATCATAAAATGACAGAAAACTCGCTAGAGTCAATTAAAAGCCAGGTAATTTCCTGCACAAAATGTGAGCTTTGTAAATCAAGAAAAAATGCAGTTCCTGGAAAAGGAAACCAAAATGCAGAAATTGTCTTTATTGGCGAGGCGCCAGGAAGAAGCGAAGACAAGATAGGCGAACCCTTTGTTGGAGCAGCTGGCAAAAGACTAACTGAGGCACTTGAAGAGGCTGGGCTTTCAAGAGATTCAGTATACATTACTAATGTAGTAAAGTGCAGACCCCCAGATAACAGGGTTCCAAATCAAAAAGAAAGAGAAACCTGCCGAAATTATCTTGAGCAAGAGCTTGCAATACTAAAGCCAAAAATAATTTGCGTCATGGGAAATACAGCATACAATTCGCTTTTGGATGGAAAGGACATTACTAAAAATCGCGGCAGGTTTTTAGAAAAAGATGGAAAATTATATTTTATAACAATACATCCAGCTGCTACAATTTACAATCAAGAACTAGTACAAATTCTAAAAGAAGACATTAAAACATTACATGACAAATTAAAAAAATGAAAGTACTGCCTAGATCATTTTATAGTAGAGACACGGTAAAGGTTGCAAAAGATCTTCTTGGCAAAACACTTGTAAGAAAAATTAATGGCTATACACTTGCTGGAATAATTACAGAAACTGAAGCCTATCGTTACAAAGATGACCCTGCAAGTCATGCATATCGAGGGATTACAGAAAGAAACAAAGCAATGTTTGGCGAGGTTGGAAAGGCCTATGTCTATTTTACATATGGAATGTATTATTGCTTTAACGTTGTTGCAAAAAGTCAAAGAGTTGATGCAGGTGCGGTTCTTATTCGTGCACTAGAACCACAGAAAGGAATTACAAAAATGATTCGTAATAGAAACACTGCACTTGTTTCCAATCTTACTGGTGGACCTGGCAAGCTTACACAGTCACTCAAGATAACAAAATCACAGTATGGTGAGGATTTGGCAAAACATTCAACGTTGTATATAACAGAAGGCGTACCTCCAAACAAGGTTGTTTTAGGACCACGAATTGGGATTAGAACTGCGACTGACAAGTTATGGAATTTTAAAATAAAAGTCTAGCTTTTCTCATCATCTTTTAGGGTCCATGGCGCTACATGCCCTAGAATTTTTTCCCAGTTGAGCTTGAGCATCAAAATTACTGTGACAGTCATAAGACCTGCAAACACTGCAATTCCAATATAGACTACGGAAGAATCGTGCACACTTTCGACAA
>JACOWO010000080.1 GCA_016176745.1 Nitrosopumilales archaeon | reverse complement strand
TGCCATCAGTGGACTGGAGCATTCTGATCTTCTGGCCGTTCATAGTAACTGTTGGTTCTCCATGTGCATCGTCTTGTGATGATATTGAAGAATCAGAGACTACGACTTCGACTACCATTGGACCTGTAACCATGTTTGATGAAAATGTGTTTTCTGCGGATACGAAAAGATTTGCATTGTGTGCTGCATTTGCCTCTGGCATTACACCAGGAACTGCAAATACAAGTCCACCTGCAAACATAATTGTCATTAGTGTAAGACTAGTTAGTTTCCTTACAATTTCGTTTTTCAAACATTGTTTTGAAAATGTTAAAAGATATAAAGGAATATGTTGAGATTTGATCACCTAGACTAGAAGTTGTTTTAAAAATGTATTAATACTCGTGTTTTCGAAAACCAATGTTGAATAAATTCGTAATACCGGCAGTATTGGCTAGTATTATTGTTATAGCAGGAATCTTTGCTTTTATGCCTATTGAAAAAGTAACTACAGTTCATTCTACTATTGTTCAAACATCAGATATTACTTCAAACGTTCGCGGCATTGATAGATACGTACATTGGGAAATTAATTTTACTAATATGCCTAAACAAAAAATTACTTTAATTCCAGCATCTAGTGGAACAATTACAGGATTTGCTGTCCTTACAGCTGAACCTAACCACCAAAGAAGTGGTAGCGCTGAAAAGGTATTTCGATGTGGGTTGTCAACAACTACAGCTGGCGAAATGTTAGGAATTAATGCAACGCAAGGAAATAGCACATCTCTTCCATTGAGTGCTGCATTAGGTGCCAATGAAGGGATTGTACTTGAAGCAGTAAACTCAACTAATACCGTTCCAGGAGTATGTTCAGTTACACTTATCATAGATAGTAGTACAGGATGAGGAGAGAATAAATGTCAGGTCTAAACAACAAAACAATTTTGATTCCAGTTGTTCTTAGTGCTATTGTTGTCATTGCAGGAATCTTTGCTTTTATGCCTATTGAAAAAGTAACTACGGTTCATGGAACCTTGCCTACCTCTACAACTCTTACTACTGAAACACAAGGAATTGATCAATTTGCTCAATTCAGAGTCAATTTTACTAACAACTACAAACAAAAAATTACTTTAATTCCAGCATCTAGTGGAACAATTACAGGATTTGCTACACTAACAGCTGAACCTAATCAGGTGGTTAATAGAACTGTTGCCCCAATACCCGTAGAACAACAATTTCAATGTGGCTTATCAACTACAAATAGTGAAAAATTAGGAATTAATGCAACGCAAGGAAATAGCACATCTCTTGCACTTAGTGCGGTATTAAGTGCTAACGAAGGCATCGTTGTTGAAGCAGTCAACTCAACTAATATGGTTCCAGGAGTATGTATTATTACTTTAATATTAGATAGTAGTACGGGTTAAGCTGTACTCTATTATTCATTTAGTCTGTTAAAATAATTAAAAAGTTTAAAATAAAATTGATCAAAATGAATTCTACTGATACTATTTCGTTTTTAAACGGATTAGTTTGCGGTGGTTCAATTTCATTGCTATTAATCTCCTTATTTCTAATAAGAATAACAACGCCAGTAGATGGAATTATGGGAATTACTACATTTGAAATACGTTTTGCAATATTTGCTTCTATTATTGCAGTTGCGATAACAATTGCCTATGAAATTTATAGGAAAAAGAAGAGCGATAAAAATCAAATTCAAAGTGAATTTAAAAATGATTCATCACTAAAGGGTTAAGATGAACAAAACGCTCATTACAATTGGACTCGTTGTTTCTGTCACACTTTTGATTTTTCCATTTGTGCTATACTATGGAAATGATTTAATGATAGTTACTTCTGATAGCATGATTCCAATCTTAAAACCAAATGATCTTTTGATAGTCCAGAGAACTGAGATTGACAAAATTATGGTTGGTGATATTATTGTATTTAATTCTCATATAGAAGGGATTGGAATTGTAGCCCATAGAGCTATAGAAAAATTTGATGATAATGGGAAAAGTGCGATAAATACACAAGGAGATAATGTAGATGAAGCTGATGCATGGATCGTGCATGAAGAAGATCTCATAGGCAAAGTTGAAGGAAATGTTTCGTATATTGGAATATTATTAGTCGATCCTGTTCGATATACACTTGTAATAATAATTATTGTTACTGCGATATCATTATTACGAGAGATAACATCTGAAGCAAAATTACAAAAAAACAAATAATTTAACTAAATTAAAAAGATATAGACGTTTTAATGATGATAAAAAATTTCATAGTTTACTAAAAATTATTGTTGCATGATTTTCTCCAACAGGTCTTATCTCTGTCTTGATTCCAATCTTTCCAAATTCCTCATGTTCGACCAATAGCGTCACAGGAATACTTTGCCACCCATATTTTGGGGCAGATGTAAGTATGATTTTTTCTACAAACGATGAAGAGCCATACTCTTTATGAAATGATTCTGGCATGCCTAATATTTCTAGGGTTACATGATTTGTTTTATTTGACTTATCACGAAAACTTACTTCAACAGATCCATCATTTTCAAAATATACCGCATCAATCACAAATGTTTGTTTTAAAATTTTCTGATCTGTGGTATTGGAGTTAGCAAGCATGAGAAAAGCCAAAATAATTATTATCACAACAAAAACAACCCCTATAATTTTTTTGTTCATTAGTTACCAGTAAAAATTCTGTGAAGTACAAATAAAGCTTTTAAAATAATGAAGTTAGGCAAACAGTATGAAACAAAAAACCGCATCTCGTAAAATCAAAATTTTAGTTGCCAAGTTAGGTTTAGATGGACATGATAGAGGAGCTCTTGTTCTATGTAGGGCATTTAGAGATGCAGGAATGGAGGTAATTTACTCAGGACTTTTTGCAACCCCTGAAAGAATTGCTCAAATTGCAGAAGATGAAGACGTAGATGCCATTGCCTTGAGCCTTCTAAATGGTGCACACAATACGTTGTTTCCAAGAGTTGTTAAATGTCTTAAACAAAAAGGAATTAATGATGTTCTAGTAGTTGGAGGTGGAGTTATTCCACAAGAAGATAAAAAAGGACTAGAAAAATCAGGAATAAATGGAGTGTTTGGACCTGGTACACCACTTCCTACAGTAATTGATCACATAGTAAAAGAAGTTGCAAAGATTAGAAAAATTTAGAAATTATTCCGTAGAGTCAGGCCACATCATATGTCGCATTTTTTTACCAACTTGTTCAATTTGGTGCGAGTCTAATTCTTTCATATATCTGTCAAAAGCATTTTTTCCGTTCTTTTTGTAGTCACTTATCCATTCTTCATTGAATGTGCCATCCTTTATCATTCCAAGTACCTCCTTCATCCTAGATTTTGTTTCATTATTCATTACCATAGGACCTTTTGTTAGTCCACCATATCTTGCCGTTTCACTTACCCGTCTGTACATTCCAGCTATGCCATATCGTTGAATCATATCCACGATAAGTTTGAGTTCATGTAAAACTTCAAAATATGCAATTTCTGGTTGATATCCTGCTTCTACAAGTGTTTCAAATGCATTTATGATCATAGAGGCAGAGCCACCACAAAGATCTGCTTGTTCACCAAACCAATCGGTTTCAACTTCTTCTTTGAAAGTTGTTTGGATAACTCCTGTACGCGTACTTCCTATCCCTTTTGCGATTCCAAGCGTTCTGTTCCATGCTCTTTTTGTAAAATCTTGATGTACTGCTACAATTGATGGAGTACCAAAACCTTCAAGGTATGTTTCTCTTACTTTAGAGCCAGGTCCTTTTGGTGCAACCATTATAACATCAACAAAATTTGGGGCTTTTATCCATCCCCAATGAATTGCAGCAGCGTGTGAAAATGATAGTGCGTTTCCTTTTGAGAGATTCTGTTCAATCTCATCTTTGTAGATTTGAGCTTGAATCATATCAGGAATCAATACATGAATTATATCTGCAGCTTTGCATGCATCTGCAACAGACATCACCTTGTGTCCGTCTTCTTGCGCTTTTTTCCAACTTTGACCCCCTTTGCTTAAACCTACAATTACATTAAGACCAGAGTCACGAAGGTTATTTGCTTGTGCATTACCTTGTATTCCATATCCAAGAACTGCTATTGTTTCGTTTTTTATTGGATCAAGGCTTACGTCTTTGTCTTTCCAGATTTTTGCCATATTCGGTTCTAAAAATATTGCAAATAAAAACTAACAAGCTAAATTGATATGGTCTTGTTACAAATTAGGCATCTTACATTAGTTCCTTTACCTTTTAATCGTTCAAATTTTTTTGAGCCACATTCTGGACAAATAGGACAGGCCCGTAATCCTTTCAACTTTAAAACTCATGACTTTAAACCAGAATATCCTTTCAACTTTAAAACTCATAATTGTAAACCCGAATAAAGACTTATTTTTATCGTCAAATGTTTATTTACGATTTGCTAGGTAATAATCAAATATGAAATTGGCAATTATTATTTTGTTTATTGTCATTCTGATTTTTCCCATTCAAGTTTCATTTGGACAAAACCAAACAGATTCTCAAATAAAAGAATGGAGCTCAATTGGCATTTCACTAATGCAAGAAAGAAAGTTTGTTGAAGCAATAGAATATTTTGATAAAATTTTAGAAGTAGAACCTACTGATTCAATTGCACTTGGAAATAAAGGGGCTGCACTTACACAACTAAATAAATATGAAGAAGCTCTATTGATTTATAATATCGCTTTACAAATCGATCCTACAAACATAAACATCTTAAACAATAAAGCTGCAACATTATTTAATCTTGGAAAAATTGATGAATCACTTCAAACATTAGATAATATTTTAGAAATAGAGCCTAGTAACGTAAATGTCTTGATTCTGAAAGGAAAAGTGCTTTCAGAAACGAAAAGGTATAGTGAAGCGTTTTCTATCTTTAAAAAAGCGTTAGAAATTGATCCTACAAATGATGATGCTAAAAAACATAGTTATTTTGCTATAAATCATATTCGTTTAATTCCAATTACAAATTCTAAATATTTGGGACATGTTGTTTTACAGGTACGAAATTCACAAGGAACGCTAGTAAGTGTTTTTGTTTCAGATGCATTAGGATATTTACCACATGAAGTTACTGATGAATATTTGAATTCATCACCAGTTAAGGAACTAGTTGAGATAGATGGCCAAAAATATGAAAAAAGAGAATTTGTAGAAACATTACATGGAAAAAAATCATCTTTTATTGGAAAAGCTGTTCTAGGCTATGACAAGTTAGGATATGACATATACCCTTTTGACGTCTTACCTCATGGCATTATCATGGAAAAGGGAGATACTCTCCGTGCAGACTGGACAATATTAAAAAAAATTAACTAGTTTTCTTTGATAAGAAAACGCCTATTCCTATTGAAAAAAAGACAAGCAATGGAACAAAACGATATGGTAAAATGACATAGAAATCTGTCAACAATACTAAAATCGGTCCTGCAAGAATAGTTCCTAAAAATAATATCAGAATTGAATCAGCAACTTTTATTCCCTTACGTGACATGATAAAAAGACCTATTGTTAATGGTAATAATGTTAAAATAAAAAAATAGTCAAAACGTAATTGATAAGCCAAAACTGTAAAACCAAGCCAAAACTGAAATGGTTTAAAGGTCATTAGTTCGCCATAAATTGTATCAGCAAATACGAAAATAGTTAATGCTGCTATGATTATTGCAGCATAAAAAATCATTATTAGCATTTTTTTCTTTTTGTCAAGTGAACTTCTGTATACGAAGAACATGCTCATGAATACAAACGGCGCTGCAAATGCTTTTGTAAATATTGAAAGAAGATACAAAATAGGTGATGAGAAATACCATTTTTTGTTGATTACATACAATGATAAAACATAAAACAAGACCCAGAAATTCTCATAAACAGCTATAGTATCATATTCTAGAAAAGTATAGCTTTGTAATAAAACAGCCATAGATACCAACCCTGCAAATCTTTTAGAGGATAGTTGATGTGTAAAGAAATATGTCAAAATTACTAACAAGATGCTTGCTATAAACGGAAGCAGTTTGATGTTTTGAAAAATATTCTGTGATATGTAAAGTAAAAAAATACGCACATATCTGTCGTTTTGTTCTTTTACGTAAAGATCATCAGAATCACCAAAAGGCCAGAGATCAAGTGCTTGTTTAAGTACTTGGTAATCTCCCACTTGGTCTGCTTCATTTAGTGTAAGCTCTGGGATAGAAAATCCGATGTAGATTGCCAGCAATATGATAGCAACAATTATTGTTATGCGTTTTGATACTTCGAAATTTAAGATAGATTCGATTGGTTTGCTTACGGATGTAGGTAGTTTTCGTTTATAATATGCTAGTCCGACTCCAATCAATACGAAATTGGCTATTACTAACGGAATTGCTAATGGTCCTGCTTCGAAAGGCGCCAAATTAGTTTGATAAGGGCTAGCGATTGTGACAATTAGTGCAGGAAATACAACAGAAACCAAGCTAATACATACAACAAAAAGTGTAGAAAAAAATACACTATATGATATAGCTGATGTACTTACCATATCGTTTCATTAACACACAGTAAGTAGACTTAATTAAACTGTTTATAGGTCAACAAAAAAATTATCTAATTGTACCACTGCCAAGAATTCTTATATTTTCAGAATCGGGTTTCAATATAACACAGATATCATTATCAAATATTGCTGGTTTGTCTAGTCTAAGCTTTATTGGATTTGCTGATACAAATTTGGCTGCTTTTACTTGCATGTCAATACTTACCAAGCACATTTGGTTTTCTGAAATTTCACCTTTATAGAATGGATTTTTCTTAAAATCAAGTTCGATTTCTGATTTTATTTGACATGCAGATGAATCTTCACATAAAATATCTCCTCTGTTTATTTCATCAGGTTTTGCTCCTTTAAGAGAAAGACCAACTCTTGCTGGAGATTTGGCCTCAGACACAGAATCATCGTGCATCTGGATGGATTTTACCATCACTTCTATTCCTACAGGTAAGAGTTTCAGGGTATCGTATTGTTTTACTTTTCCCTGTGATACTTTGCCTAAAACTACTGTTCCAACACCCTTTACATCAAAGCAATGATCAATTACGATTTTTGTTTTTCCTTCTTTTGAAATTGGTTCAAGTTTATTGGTAACTTGTTTTAGATCCGACGAACTAACCAGTTTATAGTGTTCAAGTACAGTTCCTTTGATCATTGCAGTTAGTCGATTTTCGTCCACTTCATATGTGTGGCTTAGAATGCCTTCTCTTTTCTTTAATAGATCAAGTGCAATTATTTGTTCACCGGTAAATTTGTCAAGTGAGCCCACATAGAATATGATGTATTCACCAAGACTAATTGCTTGAAAAAGCGGTTGGATTTTGTCTGGAAAACCGTTTGGGACAACCCAAGTTCGTATAATGTCAGATTCTTTTCTATCATACAATGTAATGTCGGTTTTTGTTCCCTTCTTTCCAAATTCGTCAGCTATTGATTGCTCACCCAAAACTACAAAGTTTACAGATCTCATTACTTTAACAAAAAATCACATCTAATTCAACGTTGTTGGAATAAGTTAAAATCAATAGCAAATGCATTACTTTGAAATTTTGACAATATTTTTTTGTATAAGATATTGTATTCCTTTTACAAATTCTTCATTTGATATTGCACCTTCAGACCACCAACCAGCGGTTTTTCTTAGCCAAGATGGAATTTGTTGTGATACTGTTTCAGACTCTTGAGTAGTTTGAGGGATTTTGAGTATATCTTGTTTAACGAGATATTCTATTCCTTTAACAAAATCATTGTCTTGTATTTGGTTTGAAGCCCACCATCCTGCATTGGTTTTAATCCACGTTGGAATTTGTATTTCATATTCGCTTGATTCTACATTATTTACAACAAAAGAAACCTTTCCTAGATCTTTTTCTTTATAACTTGCACTGACTTCATATGTGCCTGATGTCCAATCATCTTTTATCGTAATTCTTGTTTTAAAATCGCCTGTTCTTTCCCCTTTAGCAGCCAGATCTTTGGTTGTACCGTCAGGTTTTTTGATGATAAATATGATGGTGGTGTCTTCTTCGTATCCCATAACATTACCATAAATTTCAACAATAGTAGTTCCATTTTCTGAGATGAAATATTCTTCTTTTTCTATATTGAGGGTTCCAATGATTGATGTGGTAACGATGTTTGGACCTTCGACTTCATTAATTACAAAAGTTACAACACCGAGTTGATTTCCCAGATAAACTGCACGTATCGAATAATTTCCAACTTGCCAATTTGCATCAAGTAAAAGACTAGTAGAATACTCACCTAGGTTATTTGGAAGCGTTTTTACTTCTGCTGTAGACCCGTCGGGTTTGTCAATAAACAGCGATAGTCTCACTCCGCCTGATGAGTTTACAACGTTACCTGTAATTTGCATAATAACTAATTGATCTTCTTTTATGGAAAATGAATCATTATCAATTCTAATTGTTCCGTAATTTGATGTGCTTTCTTTTTCTCCATTTGCTGTAGCAAATACATATGAGCTAGTTATTAGTACAAATACAAATACACAAGTACACGAGATTCGTGTTCTCAATAGTACTAGTTTATTCAGTCAAGTATTAAGTTATCAAGTCAGAAAGTTTTATGGAAATGATTCTAGTTTTGAAATTTCTTTTTGTAGTTTTGTATATCCGATTCTTCAACTTTTGAAAACAATGGCGTTACATTGCCAATATTGTGATCTTTTTTTATTAGTAAACTAGATGCCGAATCCCATGATTGATCTGAGATTTTGTTATTCATTCCAAGTTGCGACCAAATCTTTTCTGCTGATGCTGGCAAAAAAGAATACAAAACGATTGCAAGGCTTGCAACTGCGTTTGTAGAAAGATATACCGTAGTTTTAGTACTACTACCATTTTTCCATGGTTCTTTGTGTTGAAAATATTGATTAAAGTATGCTGTAAATTCAAGAATCTTTTTTATCGCTCTATCAAGATGATTTTGTTCCATTAAATTGCCAACTTCTGATGATAATTTTTTGATCTTTTCTTCTGCTTCCTTATCATGATTATCAAAGATTTCTGGCGCAGGTATTTTCCCATCAAAAGTTTTTTTTGCAAATCCAAGTGTACGATTCACCAAGTTTCCAAGGTTTCCAATCAATTCTGAATTTATTTTAGTTGCAAACTCATCCCAGTCAAAGTTCAAGTCATCCTGCGAATATGGAGTTATAGAAACCAGATAGAATCGCAAATAGTCTGCAGGATAATATCCTAAGAACTCTTTTAACCCAATGTACCAATTACGACTCTTTGATATTTTTTTTGACTGTAGTGTAAGATGACCACGTGTTGGAATATAATCTGGAAGTTTGTACTCTTTTCCAATTCCAATCCTTATTGCAGGCAAGAAAAGATAGTGGTGATAAACAATGTCTTTTCCTATAAAGTGGTAGATATCAGCAGAGTTCCAAAACGTTTTTCCGTCAAGTCCTTTGTCATTTAGAAATTTTACAGCTGATGAAATGTATGCGAGGTGGTTGTCAAACCAGCCATAAAACACCTTATCCTTTGCGTTTTCCATAGGGATTGGAACTCCCCAAGAAATATCGCGTGTAATATCCCAGTCAACTAGTCCTCCCCTTATCCAGTTTTGGACATATTTTTTTACATCTTTTTGTAGGCTTTGAGTTTCATCAAGCCATTTGTAGAGTTCATCT
>JACOWO010000079.1 GCA_016176745.1 Nitrosopumilales archaeon | reverse complement strand
TTGCGAACAGACATCAACTATGCATGGCCTACTGCCCAAATTGCTGTACTTGGCTCTGAGGCAGCAGTTAGAATAATGAACAAAAGAGACTTGGATAAAGCAAAGGATCCCGAGGCGCTAAAAAAGCAGCTAGTGGAAGAGTTTACAGAAAAATTTGCAAACCCATACGTTGCAGCCTCGCATGGAACAGTTGATAGTGTAATTGACCCCGCAGAGACAAGACCAATGCTAATCAAGGCACTAGAGATCCTAGTAAACAAAAGAGAAAAACAGCTACCACGAAAACACGGAAACATCAATCTGTGATTTTATGATAAAAAAGATTCTGATTGCAAACAGGGGTGAGATTGCACTGCGTGTGATCAGAACATGTCAAGCACTTGGAATAAAGACAGTTGCAGTCTATTCTGATGAGGACTATAACTCGTTGCATGTAAAAAAGGCAACAGAGGCATACCATATTGGCGAGGCGGCACCAAAAAAAAGTTACCTAAACCAACAAAAAATCCTAGACGCCATTCTTGCATCTGGTGCTGACGCAATCCATCCTGGTTACGGCTTTCTTTCTGAAAACTCTGATTTTGCAAAATTGTGTGAAAAAAACAAGATCAACTTTATTGGTCCATCAGCTGCATCCATGGAGCTTTGCGGTGACAAGATGAGATGCAAAGCTGCCATGTTAAAAGCCAAAGTTCCTACAATCCCAGGAAGTCCAGATCTTGTAAAAGACGCAGACGAAGCACTAGACATTGCAAACAAAATTGGGTATCCAGTTTTACTAAAGTCGGTTTTTGGTGGTGGTGGAAGAGGAATTAGACTGGTAAACAATGACAAGGAACTGCGTGAGGCATTTGAAACAGTAACTGGTGAATCAATGGCCGCATTTGGGAAATCTGCAATTCTTGTTGAAAAATTCCTTGAAAAAATTCGCCACATTGAATATCAACTAGTACGAGACAAACACGGCAATGCAGTTCACACATTTGAAAGAGAATGCTCAATTCAAAGACGTAACCAGAAACTAATCGAGCAGACTCCATCTCCTGCAGTTGATCAAAAAACAAGGGAACGAATTGGAGAACTAGTCATCAAGGCAGCCGAAGCAGTTGATTATACTAACCTTGGAACCGCGGAATTTCTCAGGGCTGATAATGGGGAATTTTACTTTATTGAAATCAACGCTAGATTGCAAGTCGAACACCCAATTACAGAACTTGTCACTGGGTTAGACCTTGTAAAATTACAAATCGATATTGCAAATGGAGAACAGATACCATTTAAGCAAAAGGATCTTAAAATGAACGGCTATGCAATTGAATGCAGAATAAATGCAGAAGATACATTCTTGGACTTTGCCCCATCAACAGGTCATGTGCCAGATGTTACAATTCCATCTGGACCGGGGGTTAGATGTGATACATACTTGTATCCAGGATGCACTGTTTCGCCATTTTATGATTCACTTATGGCAAAGCTTTGCACATGGGGACAAACTTTTGAAGAATCAAGAACCAGAATGCTAAACGCGCTAGATGATTTCTATATTCAAGGCGTTGAAACATCGATTCCACTTTACAAGACCATCTTGAAAACAAAAGAGTACAAGGAAGGCAACCTGTCTACTGACTTTCTTGCAAGATTCAAAGTACTTGACAAGCTAAAAAGCGATATTAAAAAAGACACAATTGAAAAGCAAGACGTAGCACTTGCAGCTGCTGCACTTTACTCTACTTACTATAGCAGTACAATAAAGGCAATACCTGAGAGCAGTATGCACTGGAAAAGTAAACTGGACAGAGCATAATGGAATACCGTATTGCAGACATTGCAGACACCTTTAATGCCGAAGTCATTCAAGTTTTAGGAAACTCTGAATATCTTGTCAAGATAAACGGCAAGGAAAGACACCTAAGGATACTTGTCATGTCAACAAGGGGAATAGAATTTCTCCTAGACCAAAAATATCACAGCATCAAGTATCTTGAAAACACAACAGCAAATATGAAGATGATAGTTGACGGAGTGCAAATCACATTAAACAAGCACCATAAGCTAAACCAAATCGTTTACAAAAATACAGGAGAAACAGGACGTGGTGACACCCAAGTTAATCTGCGAAGCCAGATACCTGGAAAAGTTGTCTCAATTAATGCTGAAGAAGGATCCAAGGTCAAAAAAGGCGATGTCATTTGTGTTTTAGAATCAATGAAGATGCAAGTATCTGTAAAATCACACAAAGACGGCGTTGTCAGAAAAATTAAGATAAAAAAAGGTGGCTCTGTTGCAAAAAACGATGTCATCGCAGAAATAGAATAAAAAATAAAATTAATTTCCTTTTTTGAGGAAATCTTTTATCTCGTTATAGTTTGGTTCAACTAGCGGATTGTCGCTTACCCACTTGTAGACGATTTTTCCATTTTCGTCAACTATGAAAACAGAACGCTTTGCAGCATCGTAATCTTTTACGTGCAAGAGGTGAGGCATCAGGATATCATAGTCTCGAATAGTCTTGCTCTTGTAATCCCCAAGAACTGGAAACTTGAGGTTATGCTTTTCTGCAAATGCTTTGTTTGCAAACGGACCGTCGTTGCTAATTGCCACAACTTGTGCTCCAAGATTTGACAACTCACTTAGTGAATCACGAAATGTACACATTTCGTTTGTACACACTGGCGAGCTTGCTGCAACAAAAAATGACAAGACAACTTTTTTGCCTTTGAACTCATCAAGCGTTCTCATTTTCAAGTCGGTATCCACTAATTCAAAGCTGGGAGCTTTGTCTCCGACATTAACTGCCATATTTGTAAAAAGAAAACTTGTCATATATCAACCATTTTGGGTAATTGCAAAAAAATCATGTCTTGAAAAAATTTGATCCAAAAAAATGTGCATACCTTTTTATATTCTGGGAAGAGTCTCAAGCTACTTTGGTTGGTGAATCTGCAGCAAATTTTAGTCAAGTAATGATGATGTTTGGATTCGCAGTAGTTGCTACTGCTCCTGCCCTTTTGCTATCTAGAATGCTTTCTCCAAGGCGCCGAAGCAACCCAGTAAAGTTTCTGCCAATGGAGTGCGGACAGGTCCCAAAAGGCGAGGGACGAACTCACTTTATGATGCAGTACTATGCGTATGTTTTGATGTTTGTTGTCTTTGATGTAATGGCAATTTTTCTATACGCATGGGGTAGTACCATTTTGAATCTTCCAAGAACCGCAACACTTCCAATTATTGCATTTTTAGCTATAATGTTTGCCGCAATGGCTTTTGCGCTATATCAGGCAAAAAGGCGAAACATATGGTAAATTATAATAAAAATCAAAGCATACTAAGAGGTAAGGGCACAAATTGCTAAAGGAACTAATAACTCCACACGGTGTCAATGCATTTGTTGGCAAGCTAGGAGATATTCTAGTCAAGGCAATCGATGAACCACTAGGATACGCCATCAACTGGAGTAGACTATGGTCACTCTGGCCAGTACACATAGAGACTGCCTGTTGCAGCGTTGAATTTGGAGCTGCATCTGGTCCAAGATATGATGTAGAACGATTTGGCATCATTGAGGCATTTGGATCACTGAGGCAATGTGATCTGGTTGTTGTACAGGGAACAATCACAAGAAAGATGGCACCTCGACTAAGACTAGTCTATGACCAGATGCCAGAGCCAAAATATGTTATTGCTATGGGTGCTTGTGCAATAACTGGAGGACTATACTTTGATTCATACAACGTTCTTCCAGGAATTGACGGGGTACTACCTGTTGATGTGTATGTACCTGGCTGTCCACCACGACCTGAAACTCTTATTCAAGGATGCATGCTACTCCAAGAAAAAATTAAGAGAATGAAGGTTCGGTAGTGCACAAAAATGAGCTCCGCTGATACTACTGAGACTAAGGATACTAAAAAGAAAAGAACACGCAAACCCAGAACAACAAAAAGCAAAACAAAAAAATCTGAAAAAACAACACCAGCACAAACTGAAACCATTGCACCAACCGCTACAACAACTGAAATCGCCGCACCAGCTGAACAGGAAACCGTACCTGCTCCAGTAGAAGAAATTGTTCCAGAAACTGAAGAAAAAGTAGAGACTGAAGATGTTGTGCCACAAGTAGACCTTCCAAAATTTGAAAAATTACTAGCTGACAAGATAACACAAAAGTTTGGCTTAAAAGCAGAAGTTGCTTACATAAAACAAGACAGGATTAGAATCAACGTAAAAAAAGAAGACATCAAAGATGTTGCATTATACATTAGAGACGAGCTAAACTTTGATCACGCAGAATCAGTTAGCGGAGTCGACTATCCAGACGCAAAGAAAATTGAGGTAGTGTATCACTTGGGCTCATACACAGATCCAGAACTTAGCAAACAGATACTTGCACTTGCTACAAGTGCACCAAGGGAAGAAAATCCGAATCCAGGAAGAGACAGCACAAGACTTCCAAGCCTGCGAGAAATTTTCTACAGCGTAGAGTTTCACGAAAGAGAATGTTTTGAGATGTTAGGTGTTTACTTTGATGATCATCCAGATAATCGGCGACTGTTGCTTCCAGAAGACTGGGCAGATATACCACCACTTAGAAAGGACTTTTCGATAAAAGGTAGATGATAAGATGATTGCACAACTTCCGCCAGGACTTCAGCTAGAAAAAGTCGATGAGCGAATAATGACACTCAATGTAGGCCCACAGCACCCAGGATCTGGTCACATGAGACTAATCGTACAAGTTGATGGTGACTATATCGTTGCATGTGATCCAGATCCAGGATATGTGCACCGCGGTGAAGAAAAGATGGCAGAGTACCGCAACTATATCACAAACATACCACACCTTGAAAGGCCAGTAATTCACGACTCTTGCAATATACTATACCCGTATTGTCTTGCAGTTGAGGAAATTTTGGGACTAGAGGTTCCTGAACGTGCAAAGTATGTTAGAGTTATTGCATCTGAGCTGAATCGTTGTGTTTACACAATGTACTGGCTTGCAATATATGGAATTTTTCTTGGACACTCTACAATGTTTATGTGGCCTACAGGCGACAGGGAACTACTCATTGATCTTTTAGAAAAAATTACAGGAGCTAGAGTAACACATGCATACTTTGTTCCAGGCGGCGTGCGAAATGATCTTCCTGCAAACTTTGAAGATGTATGTCTAAGGCAGGTAAACTATTTTGAAAAGCGAATAAAAGAATATGCTGATATTTTCTATGACAACCCCATTCTAATATCAAGAACAGAAAACACTGGCATCTTATCAAGACAAGACGCAATACGACTAGGCACCACAGGCTCTGTTTTGCGTGCAAGCGGTGTTGACTTTGATATTAGGAAAAAAGAGCCATACGATGTTTACGAAAATCTTGACTTTCA
>JACOWO010000218.1 GCA_016176745.1 Nitrosopumilales archaeon | reverse complement strand
AGCGGAAAAAATGTTTCAGTCAAAATAACTGCAAAAGGATACTCTGAAATGGTAAAGATATCATCAGTCCTGCGAACAAGCATTGATTCTGCACCATCTTTTGTTGAGCTAAAAGGAACGCTAGTCTCTGGTATGGGTGAAGGCGCCTACTATATGTCGCTAAAAGGCTATACAAAACAGTTCAAAGAAAAACTAGGATACATTCCATTTCCTGGAACCTTGAATGTGAAATTATCAAAAAAAGAATACATTGAGACTGTATCGCAATTTTATAATCGTGATTGCATTTTGATTAATGGATTTTCTGATGAAAAAAGAACATATGGATGGGTAAAATGCTTTAATGCAAAATATGGATGGGTAAAATGCTTTAATGCAAAATTAAACAATTTGATTGATTGTGAGCTTGTAATTTTGGAGCGAACACATCATGACAACTCTGTGACAGAGTTAATTTCAAAAATCAACATCAGAAAGACTGCAAAGCTAAGGGATGGCTCTAGTCTAACAATAAAAATTCCAATAAAATCCTAATTTTAGATGCCGTGAATTGATTCGCCGTATTCTTTTTCTATCTTTGAGCTTGAAAACTCTGGAATGGGAGACTGTAATCTAGCTACTTTGACATCAAGATTTATCTTTCTGCATCCATCGATAATGAATTTCTCTTGATGTACTTGATCATAACCTAGCGCAATAACTTCTGGCCTCACCAAGTCTACTGTTTTAAAAATATCCTCCTCATTTCCAACAACACATAGATCAACCATTAATAGTGAATCTACAAGTTCGCGTCTTAATTTTTGATTATGTAATGGTATGCGCTTTTTCATTTTTTGCGCAGTTTTATCGGTTGCAACTACAACAATTAGAACATCGCCAAGTGCTTTTGCAGAATTTAGTGTATGTATATGCCCTGGGTGAATTATATCAAAGACTCCTCCAGCTAAAACAACTTTTAGTGATGTACGTCCTAACTCTGTAAGTGATTTTCTGTCTTGCTTGGCAAGACCATTTTTTACTAAATCATTAATTTTTGCATTGATAATATCATCTGACATCAAGTGTTTTTTCTTTACAATCTCAATTACATTGCCATCTGATAGTGATGCAACATACATGGCAGATAAGATGGCTTTGTTTAGAGGATCCAATCGTATTTTCAGCCTTTGTTTCTCTTTTTTAATTCATCGATTACCTGCTAAAAATGCAAGCCCTGTGTAAAATTACAGTTGCACCCCAAAAATCGTATAAAGGATTATGCCATAATACTAAGGCATGGGCATAAAAAGGGCCTTGGACATTTTAGAACCTTTTGAGAAAGACTTGGAAAGAGAAATTGATGAACTTCGTCATAAATCAAACCAGTTTGAGATAACAGATGACGATCCTAGATATACAATTGAAACAAAAGAGTTTGAACAAAAGTACCTGCAAGAAATTGAGCATCAGGCAGAAGTTTTAAAAAATGCAATAAAAGAGTTAAAATCTAATTTTATGCAAAAACGACCACACAAACGAAAAAGTCCGTTGACACTTGGATACTGATCATCATTAACTCAATTTCGAAGTATTTGACGCTTAGAATTCATAATCCTTGGGGAGATTATGAAGATTATTGATATGGTACAAATCTAAAAATTTTGTGCAACCTTTTTGGTCAGGACTGTCGGGATCATCGCAGAATTTATTGGTCAGGAA
>JACOWO010000078.1 GCA_016176745.1 Nitrosopumilales archaeon | reverse complement strand
AGTTACAACAGAATACGAGCATCACAGCAACATTGTTCCATGGCAGCTATTAACAAAAGAAAAGGGGGCAAAACTAGAATACATTGGAATTGATGATAACGGCGAGTTAATTTTAGATCAGCTAGACTCTTACTTGGCGACTGGCAAAGTAAAACTAGTCACATTTAGTCAGATGTCTAATGTTTTAGGAACAATAACAAACACGGATGAAATCATAAAACGATGCAAAAAGGCTGGAGTAAAGACACTCATCGATGGAGCCCAGTCTGTGCCTCACATGAAAGTTGATCTGAGCAAACTAGTATGTGATTTCTTTGCATTTTCAGCTCACAAGATGTTAGGCCCAACAGGTGTCGGGGTTTTGTGGGTAAAAAAGGAGGTTCTTGAAACAATGCAGCCATTCCATGGGGGTGGCGATATGATTCGCGAGGTGCACAAATACGAGACAACATGGAATGATCTTCCCTACAAGTTTGAGGCAGGTACGCCAAACATAGCAGATGTGATAGGATTTTCTGCAGCAATAGACTATCTTAACAAAATTGGAATGGATAACATACGAAACCACGAAATTGAGCTAACAAAATATGCGCTGGATAAAATGTCAAAAGTAAAAGGAATTACCATTTACGGGCCAAAAGACATTGCAAAACGTGGAGGAGTAATTTCATTTAACTTTCATGATGTTCATCCCCATGATGTAGCAACTATAATTGATAAAGACGGGGTGGCAGTAAGATCAGGACATCACTGCGCACAGGTACTAATGGAAAGGCTAGATGTTGCAGCAACAAATCGCGCAAGCTTTTATGTCTACAACACAAAACAAGAAATAGACGCATTGATTGGTTCACTAAACAAGGTTGCAGAGTTGTTCAAGCTATGACTGGCGATCCAATCTATACTGAGATGATAATAGAATACTCAAAACATCCATCTAATTTTGGTGAAATTGAAAATCCAGACATCTCTAGACATGACAGCAATCCACTGTGTGGTGATAGCATCGACTTGCAAATCAAAATTAATGAAAACAAAGTTTCTGATGTAAAATTCAAAGGTAAAGGATGTTCTATCTGTATAGCATGTACATCGGTTCTAACAGAACTGGTTAAAGGCAAGGATCTTGAAGAAGTAAAAAAAATTGAAAAAGATGATGTGTTAGGCGAGCTTGGACTAGAGCACCTTATTAGAACAAGTCCTGTGCGAATTAAATGTGCACTATTGTCATTAAAGGCACTCAAGTATGGAATTTACTCTTATTTTATAGAAAAAATAAAGGATGAAAAATCAGCGGGTAACTTAAAAGAAGAAGCAACAAACCTATACTAGTATGAGTGGATTTACTCCATCAGTTCCAATACAACTACAAATACGAAAAGCTATCTTTGAAAAATTTAACGACGTAACTATAAGATTTACAAATGATGAGATTTTTGATATAGTTAAAAAAAACGGTGATGTAGATAAATCTTGGATAGTTGATAATATGGAAGAATACTTTAAAGAAATTTGTGACAAAGGACTGGTTAGAAATATTGCACAGAATTTTACAACGCAGTGGTATAGGCTTTTTGATCTTGTAGAAAAAATTCATTGTAATTCATGTAATCACGAAATCTACCTTGGGAAATTAGAAGAACGGGTATGCCCTAACCCTAAATGTGGTGCAGCTATTTAGAGCGATGTCTTTTGGCAGCCTCTTCTAGGGACTGAATCATTGGCAATTTTTGGCCTGTCAGGTAAAGCACTAGCGCTCCGCCTGCTGTGCTTATATGGGTAATTTTTTGTGCCAAGCCATATTTTTTTAATGCCGAAGTGAGATGTCCACCGCTGACTATGGTTGTAGCCATAGAATTTGCTACTCTTTCAAGAAGTGAGCGTGTGCCATAACTGAATTCTTCTTTTTCAAAAAACCCCGGCGGTCCGCTAATGAAAACGGTTCCTGCACCTGCTATGAATTTATTGTAATATTCAACAGTCTTTGGCCCAAGATCATATATCTGATCGTCTTTGCCTAGATCACGTACATCAACTTCAACTCTTGAACCATCTCTGTCTATTGCAACATCAACAGGAGTTGAAAATATGTCAGGATATTCACCAATTAAAGTATGAGCCTTTGCTACAACATCTTCTTCTCTTTTTATTCCAAGTGGTGCCTTGATTCTTCCTTGCGCTCGCATAAACACATTTCCAATAAGACCAGTAAGCAATACGTGATCTGCTCTTCCATTTTTTATGAGAGCTTTTATTGCTTCTAATCTGTCTGAAACTTTTGAGCCGCCGAGCACAATTACGTGTGGTGCCTTTGCAACTGTCATTATTTCATTTAGTTTTCTAACTTCGCGTTCAACAATTTTTCCTGCACAAGCTGGCAATACATGTGAAAAACCCACAAGTGATGGATGTGCTCTGTGAGCGCTTGGAAAGGAATCAAGTACACAAAGATCAAAAAGTGGGGCTAGTCGTGTAACCATAATTGTTTTGGCAGCGTCAGAAGGAGTAAATTCATAGTTTTCTTCTGCGCAAAGCCTAAGATTGTCAAGCATGAGTATCTCTCCACTTTTCAAATTTTTTATCTCTTTTCTTGCCGATTCTCCTATCACATCTTCAACATACTTGATTTTACGTCCAAGAATCTCTTCAAGCATCTCAGCATGCTTGTCCATTCCTGTATAGTCTTTGTTGCCGACTCTTCCCTGATGAGAAGCAACAACTGTTTTTGAATTTTTTAGCGCGTTAATTGTTTCAATTGTTTCTTCAATACGCTTTGTCCCGGAAATTTCCATAGTATCAGGATCAATAGGGCAGTTCATGTCTACTCGGAGAAAAACAGTTTTGTCTTTTAGATCAAAATCATCAAGTGTTAATATGTTCACGTCCTTTCTTTTTTTGCTCTGGTTAAAATCTTTTAGTCGATCAGACGCTTAATCCGATTATTCATTTTACGACTAGTTTTTTCAGTAGTAATTCATACTAGTATAACATGAAAAAAATTAAAAATGACACAATTGAGGTTTGTATAGTTGCAAAAATGGATTTTTGATATACGCTCAAGGCCCTTTCTTATTCTAGCTATATCGTTTTTACTTGTAACATTACTTGTTTACTCAAAGACAACTCAACAATTTGACGAGTCTACAGCTTTGTTCTTTCAATCAATATCTGGAAATCAAGCACTAGATCTTTTTATGCAATCAGTTACAGAAGCAGGCGATGTTTTTTACATGCTTGCCTTTGCAGGAATTCTAGTAATCATTAAAAAGACAAGAAAAATTGGCGTCGTCCTTATGATTTTACTAGTTCTTACAACATTACTTACAGGCTACATAAAGTGTGGAGTCGATAGAGATAAACCAAACCTTCCTTTTTTAGGAAATCCTTTTCTTATTAAGGCCACACAAGACACCTTTGCACTTTTTTGTGAAGGTGGTGCAAACGCATCATTTCCATCAGGACACGTAAGCAGAGCTACTGTTTTTGGAATGGTTCTTGGGTTCGTACTATCACAAAAATTCCTAAGAGGATGTTATCTGTTGTTGTTGTATCCAATTTTGATGTCAATTAGCAGGATCTATGTATTACAACACTTTCCTATGGATGTAATTGGTGGCGCCATACTTGGAATTTTACTTACAGGTGTAGTCATAAAAAAGACAAAACTAGGCAAAATTTTTGAATCAAAGATCTAATTCATCAAAGGCTTTGGTGCTGATAAGAACGATTGCATAATGTTCTTTGTCATGGTGATAAGTCCAGTATCTTATATCACGTTCTTGGTTTGTTTTTCGTAAACCAAAATTAACTCCAGTTGTTACTATATATCCAATTCTTTTTGCAACATGACTTTCTTTTGGAAGCAAAACCTTGTAACCTTTTTTTTGATTTGAAAATCCTATTCTCACCATTTCTTCTACAGCATCTTCAGCATCCTTTTCGTCTTTGACATCGAAAACCTTTACAATCGGTATCTTTGAAGGATGAAATTCCATAGAATCTCGTCTAAATACGAATTTAAATTTCTTAACTGGTAAGTCAAATACTAGTTATTAGTATAACTTAATCAACTACAACATTTCACAATAAATATTGACTTTACTAACAAGATTAGCTACAAAGCTACAAAAAAAGAAAATTGAAGTAGCAAAGCTTAGAAAGCAAAGCGAAAAAAAATTTAAACAGGTCAAAAAACTTTCTCGTAAAACCATCTCTGGTCTTTCATCATTGCAGAAAAAACTAGAAAGCACTCATGAAAAACTAGATGATGTTTCCTTTCACCTGAATCAACGTACGGCACAACAAGAAAGCATAATGAGACTAGTTGCAGCTGCACAAGAACGTCTAAAACAAGAAAAAGATCTAAAAGAGCAAACCATGCAAGAACTAGAATTTGCCAGCTCAAAGGAAGAAAAACAGCAAATCCAAGAAAGGCTTCAAACAATAGTAGACAGGATAAATGAACTAACAGCAGAGATAAGACAACGAAATGCAATGGCTAGAAAAACAACTGATGCTATTGACGAATTCAAGAGTTCCAAATCAAAAATTGCGAATCAAGTTAGAAAACAGGCCCAATCAAAACCTGTACTGGTAAACCTGATGAAAAATACGAAAAAAACTGCGACTCGATTAGCCAAACAACTTGAAAACAGGGAAAAACGAGAACAGGCAGTCAAATCAACACTTGAAAAAATAAACAAAACTCTAGCTAAATCAAGGAAAAGTAAACCCAAACGCAAAAAATCAAAAACTAAACCAAAGAGAAAAAAAGTAACAAAAAAGACCAAGACAAGAAGAAGAATAGCTCATAAAAGAAAGGGAAAGAAAACAAAAAAATCAAAAGCAAAACGAAGAAAAAGATAAGCGCTCTAAGATTTTAATACAGTTTAACTTTTCACATATTCAATGTCATTTAATGAAAAATTCCTAGTGGAAATTTCATCATTGCCTGACTTGAAAAACCCAAAACTTGTGTGTGGATTGCCAGGCAGTGGATTTGTCGGAAAACTTGCAGTTGATTACATCGTAGACAAATTACAAGGAAAGCAATTTGCAGACATTTATTCTTCTTCGTTTCCGCCCCAAGTTACCATACAACAAGATGGAACTGTTGACCTGATAAAAAATTCCCTGTATTACTGTAAAACAGAATTGCATGATCTTGTCATACTTACAGGAGATGCACAACCTGTTTTGCCACAATCTGAGTATTTACTTGCAGAGGAAATAATTAATAATTGGCATTGCAAAAAAGTTTAACATGAAAGGAATTTGTCTTTTGGGCGAGACTTCAGGCTATGTAGTTGATGCAAAAGCATCAAAGGCTGTCTTACAAGCATTATTACAGATACTTGACATCAAATTAGATATGACAGAGCTTGACAAAAAAATAGAAGACACTGAAAAGATCATAAAATCAATTGAATCCCAAGCATCAAGGGAAGGTTATGGGCAAATGGCTATGCCACAACCAAGCAGTAAAAATCTAGAATACATTAGCTAAAATGAAAAAACGTGGGCCAATAATTTCATCATGTGGATTAGGATTATTACTAATTTCGTTTTTGATTGCTCAATCTACATTACTAGAAACAAATTCTGCCATGTCTGGCCAAATTTTGGTTCCAGATGTATTTGAAGGAATGTTTGAATACACCACAGAAGAAACTCAAATCTTTGCTGGTGAATCAAACACATTTTCTTTTAGCACAACTAAGGAAGGAGTACCTCTTCTTTGGGGCTTGCAAATCACAAATTTTCAAGATGGTGACAGCGTGTCAATAGAGACTACAAACATTTTTGGAGACAATTTTGGCAAACATGAACAAGACGAGCCAATAGCATTTGAGATGTTTATGATACCAAAAAACGACATTTACAATTTTGTGGTTAGAAATAATGCAGAAAGACCTCTCTCTGTTATAATGATGTTTTCAGAAGATCCACACAATTCACAAGCCATGACAAATCCTAACTCGCCTTTTATGAAAACAGTCATCCCACTTGCTGTTTCTGGAATTATGGTAATAGTAGGTATTGTATCTCTTGGAATTGGTATAATACTCTCACTAGTAGACTGGAAGCGAGACTCGAAACCTAAATATATTTAGGATATAATTTCGAGTTTTCCGTATTTTCCTTTAGTCAGAGAAACTTCGCCTTTAAAGGAGGTTGTATATCCATTTTCTATCTTTACTTTGGAGCCATCTTTTACTTGTTCTACCTCGTCTCCCCACAATGTTAGCTTGATTTCTCCACCGGTTTCATCAATCAAGAATGCATCACAAACTTGGATGGTTCCACCAGATTTCATATTGACTGTTCTTGGCTCGCCTTTTCGTTCTACGGTTCCCTCTATGTTAATGCCGCTTCTCATGTTTTTTGCTTGTTCTGTAGTTACCATTTAGTGAATCTCTTTATGTGTTTATTATAAAGCTTTTTTTAGATGTTATAATCTCAATGAAAAATTTTCAAAATTGGTTTTTTGTAATGTAAATTTTTGCTCAACCTAGCTTCTAGTTAATATATTCAGTTTTTGGAATGGATTTTGCAGGGGTATCGAAGCCCGGCCAACCGAGAAGGACTCAAGATTGTACAAATAGGAAATCCTTTCCTTTAGGGGTTCGTGGGTTCAAATCCCACCTCCTGCACCTTAAATGGGAATAATTAATTTGACAAATAACTTTCAAACTTAGATTTCGGCTATTTTTACTGTCTTTACAGAATGTTGTGAAATCTCCTCATGCAGCTTTGCGAGTCTCTCATCTTTGAATGTCAAGTTACACCTGTAACACTGCCAAACCTTGACACTCATTACTATACATACCACAATTTTGCATTTAAGGATATTGAACAAATTGTCATTTTTTTTGAATTAGATTTGTGTTTTTTCAACAAACTCGAATTTTTTCTAGATTAATAGATCCTTTTTTCTTTTATTTACACTGTAGCATACCTAAGGATTTACATGCAAAGAAGGCAAAATCCATGATGAATAATGACTGATATTCTTGAGATGCTAAGCGAGTTTTCATATTTTGGCGTCTTTTTTTTACTAATTGGAATTAACGCCATCCCAATATTGATGATTCCAACATGGATGATTCTAGCATCATTTCACGCACTTGACACATCCTTTGATCCTTTAGCGCTTGCCTTGGTAGGTGCAACGGGTGCAACACTAGGCAGGGTTTTCTTGAAGCGATATAGCGGCTTTTTTAGGCGATTTATGGGTAAAGAACAACAATCCAATCTTGACGTAATTGGAAATTTTCTAAACAAGAAAAGATTTGGCTATCTTATCACGTCTTTTATTTTTGCTGCAACTCCTCTTCCAGACAATATCTTGTTTGTAGCCTATGGCATGATGAAGGCAAAGAGTTTTGGACTCTATCTTGGATTTTGGCTTGGACGCGCAATATCCTACTATATTATGATCTCAATTAGCAATGTAGTTTTGGTACCATTTTTGCAATTATTTGAAGACAAGTATGTTGGAATTTTACTTGCAGATGGCGTAGGAATAGGCTCTGTGATATTATTTTCTTGCATTAATTGGACTTTGTTGATTACAAAGCGACAATTCAAGTTAATTAAACCAAAGATTTGGAAACTCTGAAATTGAAAAGTCTTGAGCTTTTAAAAAAAGAGGTAGAAAAATTAACTGCAAAAAATGATGCAGCACATGATTTTGAGCACATAATGAGGGTATATAGAAACGCAAAAAAGCTTTGTAAAAGTGAAAAGGCAAATCCAAAACTGATCTTATGTGCAGCCTTGCTACATGATATAGTGTATTTTCCAAAATCTGACAAAAGATCAAAAACATCATCTAAAAAAAGTTCGATTTTAGCAGCAGAAATCCTAAAAAAATATGAGTTTTCAAAAAATGAAATACAGATAATTTGTAATGCTATTTTGGATCATAGTTTTTCAAAAAACAAGACTCCAAAAACAATAGAAGGCAAAATTTTGCAAGACGCAGACAGGCTTGATGCTATAGGGGCAATAGGAATTGCAAGAGCATTTGCTGTTGGTGGCCATGAAAATAGATCATTTTACAACAAGTTAGATCCATTTTGTATAAAACGATCTCCAGACGATAAAAAATGGACACTAGATCATTTTTTCAGAAAACTCTTGCTTTTAGAAAAATTAATGAATACAAAATCAGCCAAAATTGAGGCTAAAAAAAGAACCAAAATAATTAAAAAATATCTTGACGATCTGAAAAGAGAAATCTAGCCATAGTCAACATATCTGTCATATCGTTTTTCAACTTCAAGATTTTTTCCTTGAATTATTTTTTCTACCTCATCGTTTTTTCGCATTTTGATATAGCTAGCAAGCTCAGAAAAATCACTTGTTTGTGGATATGCATCAAAAAGTGGATTTAGCAAATTAAAATATTCAATTACCTTTTCTCTAAATTCTTGTCTTGTAGGTCTTTTTATGGCATTTAGGCGAAACCAAAGTACTGCCCAGCTTGCTCCAACTATGTGTGGCAATAAGTCAAAGGCACGCTCAATTTCAAAGCGTTGATCATTTCTCATAGATCAATCTTGCAAAATTTTTGCGCCAGCTTTTGCAAAATATGTTACAATCATGTCTGCTCCTGCCCTTTTTATAGAATAGAGTATTTCTGAAACAACATCATTTTCATTTAT
>JACOWO010000077.1 GCA_016176745.1 Nitrosopumilales archaeon | reverse complement strand
AACGAAAAATACAGAAAAGAGGTTCTGACATATTTTGCAATTTACAGCAAGGTATTGAAATTTGTACTCTCAAAGATGAAAGGCGAGTTTAGTTTTATAAAACAATTTGTTGACTTGATGTCAATTTTCAGATATATGAAAAAAAACGAGGACAGGTTCGGTATGGAAATTCATATACGTGATTTGGTAAAGGTTGCAAAGGCCTAGCCAAATGTTACATGGCCAAAGTTTTCTCTAGCTGTCCTGTTTGATTTCATATTATAGTCATAAACTAGTCCAGAATATTCTTTCAAAACCTCTTTCATAGGATCAATTGTTTCTGCCAGATAAAATCCCGGACAATCTCCTGTAAACTGGAATGTTGCATGAACACGTGCAGTGCCATTTTCGTTTACAAGCCATGTTGAGAATGGGTAAAGATAGCAGACTCCAGGCCTTGTTGGATGCAGGCTGCAAAATCCCTTGTCATCTAAAAATCTGCATGAGATATGAGTTCCATCATCAACAGTAGTTTCATCATCTTTTCGTTTTAGATTGATACTAGTCATAGTTACCTGTCCTGAGGGACCATGTTCTTGCCAGGTAGCAATTATGGTTTCATTTTTTAAAAAATCAGATGCTTTTTGATATTTCAGCCCCTTTCCAATCGTAATAATGTCATCTGAAGTCAGCGGTAATCGTCCCTGCCTGTTGCAACAGTTATGACAGTCTGGCCAGTAACACTTCCACAAAATAAATTTTTTTTCCTTTGCCAAGTATGGAATATGAAAAATTACGTTTTTTACTTTGACTGGATAATCTGATACATCAGCACATTTTCCTAACATAAAATCATGTAAAAGCGGATCAATTTCCCAGTCTTTTTCTAATAAAACAAGTGACTCTACAATTTCTTTTTGTGACAATTCAATTATAACCAAATCTCAAGATGCTATTAATGTTGAGCGATAAAGGAAAATATGCTTCTTCTACTGAGAATAGAAGACTTGTTTGGCAAAAAATTATTTGGCCCTTGATATTAGAACTAAATGATGTAGCGTTTACACTAAAACAATATCAAAAAAAACGCGATGAGATTTGTAAAAATGATAGTACGATGATGATGAGCACATCAAGGGGATTAGTGTCCTTGCAACAAAAAGGAATTCTTTACAAAGAAAAGGATCTTTACTCTATACACTATAGATTGATTCCATATATGAGATTAAAAGCAGATTGTGATTATGCTACTGCAATTCATGAAGTAAAGATCAAATAGTTAATGCTTAAAATTGTGAATAAATAATTATATTCTAACTCAATTTAGTCGTCTTGGTAGCCCGATAGTCTAGCGGCCAAATGATTTTCAGGTTATGGATTCCGCGCTCTGGATCTTATGAGAGGACACGCGGGGACGGCAGTTCGAATCTGCCTCGGGCTACTCGTTTTTTATCTGGATGCTTGGGCTACTCTTTCTAGCTCATGTTTTTTCTTTACAGATGGAGCGTCAGGATCATTTGCCGCAGCTAGGATCAAATGCTCTGCCAAGTGTTCTTCGATTGCTTTTGGGTTTGAAAATGTTGCATCTCTGACGCCGTCTGCAATAAACTTTAACGCCAAGTCAATTCGTCTTACAGGTGCTACATCAACAGAAACATGGTAGGCTGTTCCACCATATACTATTCTAGTCGTGTCTTCATTTGGTGCCGAGTGTTCTACTGCTCTAACTAAAACTTCAACAGGATTTTTGCCAGTTTTTAGGTGGATTATGTCAAAAGCTGTCTTCATGGTATTTATTGCATGAATTTTTTTGCCAGCCATTCTTCCCGTATTTTTTGCATATTTTTTTCCAAAGTGCATTAGTTTGTTGATTAGGCGTTCTACTATGTTGACATCAGCCTTGTTAAATCGTTTAAGAGCTGAGCGCCCAAATGTTAATGGCATAATACATTGCCTAAGTGAGATTACATTCTTGAGACCCTTATCTTGTATTGCAATATCTGATAAATCCCATTTCCTAAACAACAAAAGTTTTTGTGTTTCGCCCATTTCCTATCTCCTTGGTTTTTCTTTCTTGCCTAACACCAATTCACGCAAAGAGGTGCCATTTACTTTGAATACCTTAAATCTAACTCCTGGAATATCGCCCATGGCTCCACCCATTGTAGCGCCCATTCCCTCAACATGAACCTCATCATGTTCATCTACAAAGTTCATTGCGCCGTCTCGTGGAAGAAATGCCGTAATGGTCTTTCCATTTTTGATGAGCTGAACTCTGACACATTTTCTTACAGCAGAGTTTGGCTGTTTAGCTTCAATGCCTACTTTTTCTAATACTATTCCTCTTGCTTGTGGTGCTCCACCAAGAGGGTTTGCCTTTCTGTCTAGTCCAAGCTTTCTTCTTTTGTATGTTCCAATAGACCAACGTAGTCGTTTTCGTTTTGCCTTTAAAACGCGACCTGCAAACAAACCAAGTGGTGATTTTGCCATAAAACTACAACTCGGGTAATCTTTCAGGGCTGTTTATTTGGACGTTTGTAATTTCAAAATATCTTTTTGCCAAGAGTCGCGCTTTTTCAGCGTTACGGCCTTCCCTGCCAACAACAATGCCTTTCTTTCTTGGATCAACTAGTACAATTGCTTGCATAGTTCCATCTGCTCTTTTATTCAGTTTCACTTCAGAAACTAATTTTGAATTTAAGAGGTTTTTTAAAAATTCTGCAGGATCATCAGAGTATTCTACTATCTCTATATTTTTTTTGACAATGTTTTGCAAAGTGTGTATATGAGAGCCACCCTTGCCTATTGCAAGTCCCATCTTCCCCGAATTTACAACAAAAATAACTCTGTCTTGTTTTTCATCTTCCACACAATCTCGTGCTGTTGCACCAGTAACGTTTTGAAATAGCGACATTAATCGCATTTGATCAGTTGTTAGCTTGATTGTTTGTGGCATGTTTCTTTATCTCGAAGCTTTACCGCTCTCATTTAAACTTTCATGACAAAAGTTTGTTGGAAAATTTGATTCAATCATTTGTCTTTCGTTTCTTTTAGTAATGATTTGATGCTAGTGTCGCTTAGTGATGTTAATGAAATAGCTGAGACACGAAATTGTAGTCCACATAGTCTTCCTAATGCTACTGATGAGCCTTCAAAATTTAATGTTGGTATTTTTTCTTTTTTTGCAGATTTCTGTATTTCTTCTTCCATGTTTTGTGAAAGCGATTGTGATAATACTATAAGTTTAGAATTTTGCATTGTAGCAAGGATTTGTTTTGAACCAAGTATACGTTTTTTCTCCTTGATTGCGTCTTTGAGTGTTTTTTCCAGTAACTTGCTCATCATTTCACCCGTATTTGCTCACTTCAAGTGTGATCTTTATAGATTTATTGAAAAAATTAGTCCTTCTTCTTTGAGACTTGCATGTATAGGTCTACTATGCCGCTGCCTATTGGAATGCTGCTTCCCACAATAACATTTTCAGTAACTCCCTTTAGTTCTTCGATTTCTCCAGCCAATGCAGCATGTGCTATTGTAGGTACTGTGATTTCAAATGCGGCTCGTGCCAATACGCTTTCTTTGGTACCTGCTATTCCGTGGCGTCCAATCTGTTGCATGTATCCTCTTGAACACATCAAATCAGACACTAGCATAATGTATCTGATATCAACTTCTAGTCCTTGATCCTCAAGGGTAGAGCTTATTTCATTAATCAGGGCATTTCTTGCAGCTTCTATTCCCAGTGTTCCGGCAATCTCAAAAACATTGTTTGTTCTAACTTGCTTTTTGTCAATACCTGCAACTTCTAAAACTTTAGCAAGATTTGAACCAGTTGTCTGAATAACCCATTCGTCGTCTTTTTGAACCAGCGTTACTCTTTCAATATCCGGAACACCTTTTACAGTAGTTCCTAAAATTTTGTTTCGAAGTGTTATGACTGTTGGTGCATCAGACTCTTCAGCCAAGTTTAGTGTTAAAACATCGCCTTTTTCATCAAGCTTGAATTTTTTGTTTGATTGTAATGCTTCAACCACATCAGACACAGTACATCCCCTTTCTTTCAGCTTTGTATGATTCAAGTGCAGTGTGATTTTAGTAGAGTAATCAGTTTCTACTTTAGCTAAAACACTGACCTTTGTTTGTAGGATGTTACGAGCAACCTCTATTGCTTTATCTCTTGATTTTTTTGATTCCTGATCAAGGTAGATGTCCATTGTTGGAGTTACCGGTTTTTTGCGTGCATCTACCAACTCTATTAATCTTGGAAGACCCAAGGTTACGTTTCTTTCTCTAATTCCTGCAAAGTGGAATGTTCTCAGTGTCATCTGGGTACCAGGTTCACCAATTGACTGGGCTGTAACTATTCCTACTGCTTGTCCTGGTTCAACTTTTGCCTTGTTGTAAAGATCAAGTCCTTTTTTACATACTTTTTCAACTCCATCTCTGCTAATCTTTGATTCAGTTAATGCATCAGTAACTATTTTGCCTAGTCTATAGTTGAAAGTTTTTGTGTATTTTTTAGCTAGTTCAAGAATTTCTTCTTTTGTTGCTTTTTTGCCAGAATCTATAATTGTTTGTGATTCTATTAGCCTGTTAACATTAAAGGCCTCGCCATGATCGCTTTTTGCAACATCAATGCCATCCTCACCATAAAGGAATTGGATTATGTGGCCGTGTGGGTCTCTTACAGTTCCATCATATTCTAGTTTAATGTGCTCCAGTGCGTTGATAAGCCTTCGTTGCATGTAGCCACTTTGCTGGGTTCTAACTGCTGTGTCTACTAGCCCCTCTCGTCCACCCATAGCATGGAAGAAAAATTCCAGCGCAGACAAGCCGTCCCTATAGTTTGATTTTACAAATCCTTTAGAGTCTGGATTATCGTCGTTTTCTTTAAAGTGTGGCAATGCACGGTTACTGTATCCTTTGATTATTCGCTGTCCACGTCTTGATTGCTGGCCTAGTGCACCTGCCATCTGACCTATGTTTAGTGAAGAACCTCTTGCGCCAGTAGTTGCCATAATTCTGCCTGCGTTTGTTTCATCAAATGATTGATCAGCAGTACTTCCAGCCCGATCTCTTGCCTTTCCTAATTCGTTTACAATATAGGCCTCTAGTGCTTCTTCTGCAGAAAGTCCTCTTGTTAGTTTCAGGGTTCCCTTTTTTGCTTGTGAAATAAAATCATAGACCCTGTCATATGATTCCTGTATTCCTCCAAGTATTTCTTGTCTGACTTTATCTGATAATTCAAGATCAGCATATCCGTAGCTGAATCCATAGTGAGTGATGAACTGTTTTGCTATAATCAAAATTGAGTTAAGGAACTTTCTTGCTTGTGCGTTGCCATAGTCTTTTGCTATTCTGTGCAAAACACTTTCTGGTTCTTCTGCGCCAATAGATGATTTGTCAATAATTCCGCTGATGAGCTGACCATTTTTTATTACAACATCTTTTTGTTTTCCTTTTGTTCCTTTTGACCACTTTGAAGTCATTACATAGTTAAAATCATCAGGAAGGAAGAGTGAAAACAGTTGCTTTCCTGTATAAAG
>JACOWO010000221.1 GCA_016176745.1 Nitrosopumilales archaeon | reverse complement strand
CCATCTAGTGTCTTAAGAACCGATGTTTTACCGTACTTTTCTCCGTCTAATGTAGCAAATCTATTTGATCCCTCACTTTCTATCATGCATACATTAATGGTATCGCCAGTTTCTTTTCCTTTCTTTTTTGCTACACTTACTGCAGTATCAATTACCTTGTACAAAATATCCTTTCCTTCTTTATTGCTCTCATGTCCTAAAATGTTAAAGACTGCTTCATGTAGCCCAACTAGATTAATGACTAGAGATACTGATCCCCGCTGCATATATTGCGTATTACTGGCAAGTATAGGGTTTAGTCCACGTCTTGTCAGATCTGAAATATCTTTTTTCCTCAATGACATAGAAGAAAGTGCAGGCTTCATCAATAGCGCTAGTCTGGCTCTAAAGTAAGTCTCATCTTTGTTTGATTCAAACGCTAGTCTTGGCAAATTAATTGAAAGTGATTGGAGTTTGATCGAAGTTGTTCCTGCGTTCTTTATATCAACACGTAAGATTCCCTTGTTTGATGTTTGCTCTTTTGTAAAGAGGATCTGTCCACCAAGTGCTATTATCTCAGATAGAACGTCTGATACGTCTGTGATCTTACCTTTTTCATAGTCTATTATCAGTCCGAGCTTTGGAATTGGTGTTATCTTTACATGTTCTTTGTATGCAGAAAGGATTGTTTTGATGATCTTTGTGTCAGAGCCTAATTGAATTATAAATGAAACAAGTGTCGGGCTTTTACAGTATTTTGAAGACGTCGATGCAGTTGAGAAAGCATTTGCTAATCTTATCTCCAAGTCTGAAATGTCTTTTGAGTGCTTTGATAACAATGGAACAAGTCCATCCATTACCACTTCCTGAGATGTCTCTTTTGAGACTAGGGAAATTACCATTGACAGTGAGGTTGTCAGGCTATCTAGGTCCTTAGTTGATGTAATCCTTGTTACGCCTAGAGACTTGCCCTTAAGGTCAAGGCCATCTTCGATTAACTCCTTGACATTGAGGAATATTGTATCAGGTAATAGAGACCATATGCCAGGATTTGTGATGTGAAGGTCGCCTGAGAGATGCGAGTCTGCCACGTCCTTAGGCAGGGTATTTAAAAGCAGGTGCTCGGCAAAAACCGCTTGACCTGTCTTAAATAACAGATCTTCGGCTCCAGAATCAACATTATCCACATTAGATATCATTTCCTGAACATTAAAGACTGGCAATCCAAGCCTTGCAAGTTTGTTTCTATACTCTTCATGACCATGTTCTAAAAGAACCGAGTTTACCATCTCACGAATTAAAGAGCCTGTTAGGTATGTTGTTTGATATTTGTAGATTCGATTTTCTACTTCTTCTGTTATTTTTTGAGCTAATTCAAGAGGTAGACT
>JACOWO010000220.1 GCA_016176745.1 Nitrosopumilales archaeon | reverse complement strand
CCAATTACAGTTTTGTCGCCAACGTATGTAAAGTGCCAAATCTTTACATTTTTTCCAATTTTTGCCTTCTTTGATACAAAATTAGTGACCAAAAGATATCACAGATGCCATGGGTATGCTTGTTTAATTATTTTTTCAGGCAATTTTTTCTGATTTTTTTGAAGAAAATCAATATCTTGTTTTTTATCACGTAACTCATCAGGAAGCATAATTGGAATCTCCTCAATTATTGGATAAAACCTAGAACATTTTATGCAGTATAATACACCTTCTAGTACTATCTCTTCTTTAGAGTCCACCTCAAAAATCTCCAGTGGATGGTGCTTATCTAAAGGACATGCAAGAATATCGAGCATTTTTTTATTCATTTCAGATCAAGATAGATTGGTACACCTTGTTTGCTTGATAAAAGAGCAGCCTCTGCTATTTTTGTAACATTTACGGCATCTTCAGGTTTTACAATAAGATCATTTTCTCCCTTGACAGTATCAAGAAAGTTTTTGATTTCTACAAGTAATGGTTCTTGTTTTTCATTTCTTGGGATCTCGGAATTTTTATCCGTATCAATTTTAATTTCCTGTGTAACAAAATCAGATGAGATTATTCCATCCGTACAAATTGCATTAAAATGTCGCACTCTTTTTGGTGTAATCCAGTTGGATGATATTATTGCAATCCTGTTGTTTTTGAATCCAAGCATAATGGTTGCAAAATCTTCATGATCGTGTCGTATCTTCCCAGCTCGTGCAAATACAACCTCTGGTGTATCATTAAACAACCACATTGCAGTATCAATATCGTGAACAGAAGTATCATAAATTATACCTACATCTTTGATATGAAGTGGCATTCTATTTTCGCGATGAAACTCTAACATGATAAGATCACCAAACTTTTTCGAATCAACATATTTTTTTACATAATTTACTGCAGGATTGAACCTTTCAATGTAACCACATGTTAAGAAGACATTGTTTTTTTGTGCAAGCTTGAGTAGATCCTCACCTTCTTCTGATTTGTATGTCATTGGTTTTTCTACAAACACGTGTTTTTTTTGCTGGAGTAATTGTGTTGCAATTTGTGTATGAGTGAAGGTAGGAGTACAAACAAAGGCAGCATCAAATTTTTCTGAACCTAGAAGTGAATCAACAGAATCATAATGATTTACAGAATACTTTTGTCCAAATTCCTTGCTTCGTTCCTTGTTTGTATCACATACTGCAGAAAGCACGCCAAGTTGAGAAAGAATTCGTGTGTGGTTTTTGCCCCATCCACCAGTTCCAATTTGTACAACCTTCCACCAGTTCCAATTTGTACAACCTTCATTCTAATACACCGCAGTCAACCAGTTGGAATATTTGTCGTTTTTATTCATCACTACATCATTATACGCAGCTATCATACTTTTTGTTATTTTTCCTACCTTGCCAATTTTTTTATGGTCAATCTGAATGATTGAAGTAATTTCTGCGGCAGTGCCAGTAAGAAATATCTCATCTGCCAAGTATAGCTCACTTTTTGGAATTTTTCTGATGATTGTCTTGTAACCCATGTCATGGGCCAATGTAATTATCGTGTCTCTTGTAATTCCATCAAGTGCTGATGAGCTGATAGGCGGAGTAAGCAATTGTTCATCTCTTACAAGAAAGATATTTTCGCCTGGCGCTTCACTAACATTTCCTGCAAGATCCAAAAGTATTGCTTCATCAAACCCATTTCGTTTGCATTCCTGTGTTGCTAAAATTGAATTGAGATAATTTCCACCCATTTTTGCTTGGGTGGGCGTTGTGGCATCACTGAATTTTCGCCAAGAAGAAACGCAGGTAGTTATTCCATTTTTGTCGAACAAATCCCCAAAAAGTGCCGTATATATGGCAACATGAGTTGGCGACTTTTCATTTACATGAAGATTTATTCCGTATTGGCCAACAAAATAAAATGGCCTAATGTAGCAAGATTGTCTAATGTCGTTTTTTCTACACAGATTAACAATTGCATTTGATATCTGGTTATCAGAAAAATTAAGGGAAATAGAATAGAATCTTCCTGAATTTCTAAATCGCTTTAGATGATCAGCCAGTCTGAAAATGTAAAGATTTTCAGAGTTCCAATAACCACGAATTCCCTCAAAGATTGAAGTTCCATAATGTATGGCATGTGTTGTTACAGGAACTTTTGCCTTTTCAGATGTAACATATTTGCCATCAAACCAGATAAATTTTGAAATAGGAAATTTCACAAAAATTCTCAAAGGCACCTATAATTAATCTATTTTAACCACATACCTTCATTTGGAAATTTCATTCCCAAAATCTTAGTTGTTCTATCTTCTGCCTTGGCATATTTCTCTAACCCACTCCAGTTTTGTTCAATTATCTGTACTACCTGTTGCGGAACATCCTCTTTCCAGCCTGTGTTTTTGCCAGCTGCTGCATCATACAACTTTTCTTTTACAGATGAGGCAGATAGTTCTTTTCGCACACCTATTTTGGGATTTAATCGATAAAGCTTTAGCATGTATCCTTCAGCCTTATCGCCAGTGTATGTAAAGTAGTCATCGTTTATTCCATCAAGAATTTGATTTCTTAG
>JACOWO010000076.1 GCA_016176745.1 Nitrosopumilales archaeon | reverse complement strand
TGTATAGCCTGGCACCTTTGGTTTTTGAAGATTCCAATTACTTGTTGGAACATCAGCACGAAGAACAACTCTACTTGCATAGTATCTGTTTGGAGCACTCACATAACCTGGCACCTTTGCTTTTTGTATATTCCAGTTGCCCATTGGAGAATCCTTCCATTGTTCCCAAACTGGTTTTGCAGCTGGTTGAGGAGGTGTCTGAGATGATGGTTTTGGTTGTGGAGGAGGTGCTTGTTGTTTTGGTGGAGGTGGAGGTGCTTGTGTTGATGGTTTTGATGTAGAGGGGTTTATTTACATTATGTTTAATTCAAACTCGAAAAACTGATCAAGTTTTATAAACAATTGAGAACTGGTTTAGTTATTGGACGATTTTGAAAAAGAATATCCTGGATTTGATTGGAAGAACACACCTGCCTACAAACACCCTAGAGGAAAAAACTGTCCTTGCCCTAAACATGAGTACATACGAGAACAAATCAACGTTGCAAAAACGATTAATCAGACAAGCAGGGAACCAGCAAAGGTCACTCTAAAGTTCTGTCCCGATCATCATGATGTATACATGAAAGAGGTAATACCAGCAATGCCACTAAAGTATAGACTGTTAACAAAAATTGCATTAAAGATCGGTGCAATACAAATTGAAAAATTAACTTACATGCAATCTGATTTATGTTTTTACTGTAAATTTGGTTCTGGAGGCCACGACAAAAAAAGTGAGCTTCCTCCAATTAATTAAACAAATTATTAAACTGGGCCTAGCAAAATTTTTGGTTTGTTAGGAGTGTCGTGATGACATTTTTTTGTACACAACGGACATGTTTTCCTATCCAAAAATATACACTGGCAGATATGGGATTTTAGATAGCTTTCTGCTGTTTTTGAGTATTCTCCTGTTCCATTACAGAAGGGACATTGTGAATTAAGTAGCTCAATTGTTCCAGTGCCCTTGCATACTGCACATTTTTTCTGCTCGTCCAACATATGAGAACCTTGTATTAGTAATTAAAACACATGTGTTAAATTTTTTTCCAAAAATTGCATTATTAGATAAATCTAGTTAAGCTTATACTGTCAGCGCCTTCATAGTGATTCGTGACTCTTGATGATATTCATCAATTTGTTGATGAACTTGAAAAAGCAGGAGAGCTTAAACGAATAACTACACAAGTTGATTCAGATCTTGAGATTGCAGAGATTCTTAGAAGGACAATGTATACAAATGGTCCTGCGCTTCTTTTTGAAAATGTGAAAGATTATGATATGCCAGTTCTAGGAAATGCGTTTGGTTCGCTAAAAAGACTTGAGATTGGTCTTGAAACATCAGACTTTACAGAAATTGGTCAACGAATTGTGGATATGACAAAGATGGAAGTGCCTTCCGGTGTTTTAAACAAGATAAAAAAACTACCAGAGCTTGCAAAAATGGGTGATGTTTTTCCAAAGTTAGAAAAAGATGGACCCGTAACAGAAATTGTTGATGATTCTCCGTCATTTGACAAGATTCCAATTCTAAAAACATGGCCAAAAGATGCAGGACGATTCATTACATTTGGATTTGTTGTAACAAAACATCCAGAGACAGGTGTCAGAAATCTTGGAGTTTACAGAATGCAGATTCTTGATAGCAAGCATGCGTTAATGCATTGGCAAAAACACAAGCGTGGTGCACACCATCATGATATAACAAAAGAAAAAGGAGAAAAAATTGAGGCTGCAATAGTAATTGGCGGAGATCCCGCAACAATTTTTTCAGCAGTTGCACCTGTTCCTGAAGGACTAGACAAATTTGTGTTTGCCGGCATTACACGAAAAAAAGGAATCAAGACTGTAAAGTGTAAGACAATAGACTTGGAGGTTCCTGCTAATGCAGAAATTGTGCTAGAAGGATATGTAGATCCTTTTGATGTTAGAGATGAGGGGCCTTTTGGTGATCACACAGGATACTATACCCCAAAAGAACCGTATCCAACATTTACCTTAACTGGAATGATGCAAAGAAAAAAACCAATTTATCTTACCACTATAGTTGGAAAACCAATTTTAGAAGATGCATACATTGGCAAAGTAATAGAGCGCTCCTTTTTACCATTAATTAGGATGTTTCAGCCAGAAGTTGTGGATTTTTCAATGCCTCCTTCTGGATGGTTCCAAGGCCTTGCAATAATTTCTATTAAAAAACGCTACCCAGGACAAGCAAGAAAGGTCATGATGGGATTATGGGGGTTAGGACAGCTGTCATTAACTAAAATTTTTGTTGTAGTAGATGACGATGTAAACGTACATGACATAAACGATGTCATCTGGGCAATAACAACACGAGCTGATGCAACACGTGATGTTATGATAATTGATAAAACTCCAACAGACACACTGGATCCTGCATCACCTCTGCTTAACCTAGGATCAAAACTTGGAATTGACGCAACTCAAAAAACAAAAGTGGAGGGATTTGAGCGAGAGATTCAAGAACAGGTAAAGGTTGATGATACTACAAAAAGTCTTGTTGACTCTAAATGGTCAGGCTATGGAATTTAATGCATGCATACAGTATTGTAAAAATTATCCCTTTCTTCTACCTGATAACCAATCTGTCTTATAGAATCAATTATTCTTTGACTGGTAAGCTCAGTTGAACGAGCCCCAGTGCATGATACTACCTCTTCTCCAATGAGTGTTCCACCAAAATCATCTGCGCCATATTGAAGCGCAAGTTGTGCCATTCCAACTCCATTTGTAAGCCATGACGACTGAATATGAGGTATCAGTCCATCATAGACTAGTCTGCTTATTGCAATCATTTTCAAAAGTTGCATGCCACCTGCACCAAAATTTACAGTACTTTCTTTTTGTAACAGAGTGTTATTTGGCTCAAAGCTCCATGGAATAAATGCCATGAATCCCTTTGTTTTTTCCTGCAATGCTGCAATTTTGTAAAAGTGTTCTGCTATATCCTGTACAGATTCAACGTGCCCATACATCATAGTAGCTGATGCAGGAAGGCCAAGTAAGTGAGCTTCTTCCATGATGCGAAGCCATTCGTCACTTGAGATCTTTTTTGGGCTGATAATTTTTTTTACAGGATCAACTAGAATTTCAGAGCCAGCTCCTGGGACAGACTGTAATCCAGAATCTTTTAATCGTGAGATAGTTTCTTTTGTAGACGATTTTTCAACACGTGCAATCATGTCTATTTCTGATGCTGAAAGTCCATGAACCCCAACTTTTGGAAACTTTGTTCTAATCATTCTAAATGCATCCTCATAGTATTCGATTCCAAGGTTTGGGTTGTGCCCACCCTGAATGAGCACTTGTCTAATCTTAAACAAATCCCATGCAGTTTTTACTCTGGCCTCGATTTGATCAAGGGTTAATGTGTATGCTTCATTATCTCCAGGAGGTCTGTAAAATGCACAAAACTTGCAATCAGTAATGCAAACGTTTGTGTAGTTTAGGATTATGTTATTTACAAAAGATACTTTTTTCCCAAATTGGTTTTGGGTTAGTTTTCCTGCAACAAGGCCCATTAGAAAAACATCATCTGACTCTAAAAGCATGATACAATCATCAATTGTAGGTCGTTTTCCATGAAGCGAGTTTTCTAAAATGTCTCCAATTTCGCTTGAATGAATTTGTTCAGTAATTTGACTCAATTAATCTGCATTTGTTGCTTTTCAAATGCTATTTAATCTTTGAGCTGTTAGCAAAATGAATCAACTTGGTAAGTTTTGTATGATCGATTGTCTTTTTGCTGATTTCATTTTTTACGTTATTTTTAAGTAGGGCGCAAAGCGGAGAATCATTTATGGCATCTGGTCTAGAAATAAGACTCAACCGAATTTTAAGAAAAGGCAAAATGCTTTGCATCCCAATGGATCATGGTATTTCAAATGGACCAATTGAGGGTCTTGAGGATCCCCACTCAATTATTTACAAATGCGAAAGTCATGGATTAACAAGCGTAATTATTAACAAAGGAATTTTAAAAACACTTCCAAAACCAACAAAGATTGGCATCTTGGTTCATTTCTCAAGTAGCACTTCGTTATCATCGTCGCCAAACAGAAAAATGTTGACAGGCACTGCAGAGGAGGCCTTACGCCTCGGTGCTGACGGAGTATCATTACACATCAACATTGGTGGAAAAGAAGAACCAGAGATGCTAGAACAGCTTGGAATGACAGCAGAGCAATGTCATAAATGGAATATGCCGCTTTTAGCAATGATGTATCCTAGAGGAGAAAATATCAAAAATCCCCACGATCCTGAAATTGTAGCACATGTTGCAAGAATTGGTGCAGAATGTGGTGCAGATATTGTCAAGACGCTATATACTGGCGATATTGATTCGTTTGCCAAAGTAATAAAGAGTGTTCCAGTACCAGTGGTAATAGCAGGCGGACCAAAAGCAAAAACTGATCTTGATGTTTTACAAATGACTGAAGACGCAATGAAAGCAGGAGCAAAAGGCGTAACTTATGGGCGAAATATTTTTGCCCACAAAAATCCTGAAAAAATGGTACAAGCCCTAGCTGCAATCATATTCAAAAAAGAAACTGCAAAGGAAGCAGCAAAAAAAATTGAGCAAAAATAGAGAATTAATTATTTTACCTAAAGTCTCAAAAAATCAATTAGGTAAATTCCTTGTCAATCTAAAAAACGAGGGCATAAACATTGTATATTTAGATCCAAAAATTCTAACTAGAACAAAAACAAGGCTTGCGTCATTGTTTCCTTCTACTTCTGCAAATTATGTAATACTTGATAAAGACACGACAAAACCAAAAGGGAAAAAGACTGGACGGAAATTCAAAGTCTTGTCTAATGCAGATATAGAAAAAATTCTAGATTCTGCAAAAAAAGGCTTAGATTTTGTAATAGTTGAGGTAAAAGACTGGAAAATAATTCCACTTGAGAATATTATTGCAAAATTACACAAGTTACATACTAAAGTTTTTGCCATAGCAAAAGAGCCTGAAGAGGTACGGAAGATGTTCTCAATACTTGAGATTGGTGTAGACGGCGTCATCTTTGAGACATCGTCAATTAATGAGGTAAGAGAGGCACTTGTTTATCTTGGTTCAGGAAGTTTTGACTTACAGGCAGCAAAGATAATTGATATTAAAGGAGTTGGAGACGGAGAACGAGTCTGTGTAGATACTGCATCTATGCTCCACAGAGGAGAAGGAATGTTAATTGGAAGCAGAGCAAACTTTTTGTTTTTAGTTCATAATGAATCAGTTGGCTCTTCTTTTACATCACCGCGACCATTCAGAGTAAATGCTGGTGCAGTACACTGTTATACATTATCACCTGATGGTACAACAAAATATCTATCTGAGCTTGAAACGGGTTCTGAAGTGTTGGTACTTGATTCAAAAGGAAAAGTGAGAAGGGCTACAGTAGGAAGATCAAAAATTGAAAGAAGACCAATGCTTATGATAAAAGCTCAGATAGGCGATGAGGTTGGAGGAATAATAGCTCAAGACGCAGAAACTATTCGATTTGTAAAACCAAACGGCCATCTAGTATCTGTGACTCACTTAAAAAAAGGAGACACTGTACTAGCGTACTCAAAACCTGCCACCGGCAGACATTTTGGAATGTACTAGCGTACTCAAAACCTGCCACCGGCAGACATTTTGGAATGGAAGTATCTGATGAATATATTCTTGAAAAATAGACAATGGCATACAAAATATGTGTTACAATAGCTGAAAAAACACCAAAAAAACTAAGTCAGATTGTAAAAAAAGCTACAAAAAAATCAAATTATATTGAAATACGATTCGATTTTCTAAGCCCACATCAAGTTCCAGAATCATTAGAGTTGGTAAAAAAATATTTGAAAAGATCTGTTTGTACTCTACGACCAAAATCTGAAGGTGGCAAGTTTTCTGGAAATGAAAACGAAAGGTTATCTATTCTAAAATTAATTGCAGAATACAATCCATTTCTTTTAGATGTTGAATATAGCACATTAAGAAAAAATAAACAGTTTGCAAATTATATTAAAAAAACTAGAACAGATTTGCTTGTTTCATGGCATAACTTTAAAAAAACACCAAATGACTCAGCCTTGAGCAGGATTTTAAACCAAATGACAAAATTTTCAAAAAACATCAAAATTGTAACTACTGCAAGCTCAACAAACGACTCTACACGCGTGTTGTCACTGTACAATAA
>JACOWO010000217.1 GCA_016176745.1 Nitrosopumilales archaeon | reverse complement strand
TTTGATGTAAAAAATGATCATCAATTTGTTACATTACTTGTTCCGTTGGAACTTTTGTGGAATCCCTATCAGGTATATCTAGATCAAGAACCTTATGGAATCTTTACTGATGAAGAAAAAGTTTTGAGACATGAGTATGTTGTTGATGAGACCCATGTTCAGTTAAATATACGACCTGAAACTGCAGGCACTATACGAATTATAGGTACTTCAGTAGTGCCAGAATTTCCATTATTTGTTCCACTAGTCTTAGGAATGTCTATGATTATGGTACTAGTTTTTAGAAAATCACTCGCCGCCAGAACCACATGAGCAAAAGCCATACTCATCTATTCGTGTATTACAGAGAGGGCATTTTTCACCATAGTCTATTTCCCATGGTTCTTTTCCAAAGAGTCTAAAATGATCATCAATTTCTAATGGAATTTCTCGTTCTTTCTTCAACAGTATTTAGTATTGATTACATCTATACATAGATTAATACAAAATTTAGTTATTTCATTGATGAGTTGTGGTTGTCATTGCATTAATTGTAAAAGTACAGATCTTGAATCAAAACAAGTGAGTATAACTGAAGATGATGGATATTTTGATATGCATCACGCATGTAAAAAATGTAAAACGCATTTTGATCATCTAGAGGGAAATGTTTTTGAGTCTTGTAATATCTGTAATTACAAAACTAGTTAGTTATGAGAGCTTCTTTCATAAAATAATAGCAAAGATTTTCTCGTGAGTTTTTTAGAATCTGTTTGTTAAATGCCATTTTTGTAAGTGCCATTGATACATCCAAGGGGCTAGCAATCCAGCCATATTCACGTAGCTGACTTACAGTTTCTGCAACGTTTCTTGGTTCATTAAAGAATGCTGTTTTAGATAGCATCTGCAATTTGTTTTTAATTTCACCTTCATGAAGAGTAACTGGCTCACTAAACTCTGGTTCATGGACCTCAGCATCATCTAGTGTTCTGATATAGCTTAGATTTTCATGATATTTTTTCCCCAATAATGATTCTTCTGGTTCATCATCATAGATTATTCTAGATTTGATTTGTGGCATGTGTTTTGATATGTTCTCAATTACTTCACCTATAGAATAGTTGTCTACATAAAAGTCTCTTGAGTCAATCTCAACCTCGTTTTCTCCAGTTTTTACCTTTATTCTTGCCAACTCTAACCTTAGAATTTGTCACTTTTGATTTATTCTGCTAGCTCTAAGTAGCTTTAAGAAAAGATTAAAACTTTTACACATCGTGGTCGTTTTTTTTTCTCTTTTTATTAAAAAGCAAATTAGGAAGTAAACCTCGTGAAAACTACAAAAAAAGCCATAATCATTTTTGTCATAGTGGCAAGCATTTTTGGATATTCCCAATATGCTTCGGCATCACAAATAGGGGTAGTAGTAGCTAAAAGTGAGTTACTTGAGCAAAACGACAATGAATCTACCTATAATGTGCAGTTAGAGTTTAACAATCCATCGCTATTTATACTAAATGCCGGCAAAACTGATTTTGTAATATCAGTCGAAGATGAAAAAATAGGCAATGGTGTATTGGAACCATTTGTTCTTCCTGCCATAAGTAAAACAATGGTTGATGGAGTGTTCAAAAGTGATAGAAAGTATTCTGACAGTGAAAATACACCACTTGTGAAGATTAGCGGGGTAACAAAATATGATGTGTTCTTTACAACACTTGATGTTCCGTTTGTTTACTACCCTACAGAAGATCAAGCCAGAGAATTTATACAACAAAATTAGTTCCACAAAATGTGCTTACTGTTTTTGGCTCAACTGCACTTGATACAATAAGAACACCATCAAAAGTCCTAAAAAATGTGCTAGGTGGTGCTGCAACGTTTGCAGGTATTGCTGCTAGTTTTTTTGTAGATACTGGTTTAATTGCAGTAGTAGGAAGTGATTTTCCCAAAAAATATCACAGTATTCTTTCAAAAAGACTAGATCTACAAGGTCTAGTAGTAAAAGATGGAAAAACATTTCGATATGATGGTAGTTATGATAATACACTCAGTACTAGAAAAACACTAAAAACTGAACTTAATGTTCTTGCAAATTTCAGGCCTGTTGTTCCAGATAATTATAGAAAATCTGAATATGTTTATCTTGCTAATAACGATCCTGATCAAAATGTCGCAATGATAAGAGAGTTTGACAATGTCAAATTTTCTATGTGTGATACAATAGAGTACTGGATTTCTACAAAACGAGCATCTGTTATTAAAATGATCAAAGGCGTTAATGCTGTTGTGATAAATGATGAAGAGGCAAAGCTGCTTACAAAAGAGTATAATCTGATAAGATGTGCAAAAAAGATTATGGATTGGGGAACAGATTATGTAATAATAAAAAAAGGTGAACATGGTTCTCTTCTCTTCTTTGAAGATGTGATTTTCCCCTCTCCTGCATTTTCATTGGAAACTATTTTAGATCCTACCGGCGCAGGAGATTCATTTGCTGGTGCTATGATAGGATACTTGGCAAGTGAGAATAATACCACTCTCTCTACAAT
>JACOWO010000216.1 GCA_016176745.1 Nitrosopumilales archaeon | reverse complement strand
TACAATCTTTCAAAAGTGTAAGAGACTTGCCACTATAGCCTCTATACTCTGACATTTAGGTGAATTATCTTAATTATTGTATTAAAACTACCTGTAGTAAGAAGCGACTACTTTTTGACCAATCTTTAAGTCTTTTTGATCGCGTACTTTCTTTACAGCCTCTTCAAAGTGTTTCATGGTAACTTTAGCATTTGATGCTGTTTTTTCTACCTCTTTTTCATCGGGAGTTTTATCAAGATAATGGTGTATCACTAACGAAACGGCGGTATTTGCTATAGCAGCTACATCTGCTCCACTCATACCATCAGTCATTTCTGAAAGTTTGTCAAAATTTACAAAATCTGGATCAGTTGGTTCCATTATAATAGGGATATTTCTTGAATTAATTTTCAAAATACTTTTCCTGCTGTCTTTGTCAGGTAGAGGAATCTGAATTATTTTATCAAATCGTCCAGGTCTTAACAACGCAGGATCGATCATATCTGCTCTATTGGTTGCTGCTAAAACTACTACACCACGTAAATTCTCCATACCATCCAATTCAGTTAACAACTGACTTACTACTCTCTCTGTTACTGCAGTTTCGCCACCAGCACCTCTTATGGGTGCAATGGAATCAACTTCATCAAAGAATATTACACATGGAGAGGCCTGTCTTGCCCTTCTGAATATTTCTCGAATACCGCGTTCTGATTCACCAACCCACTTTGATAAGAGCTCAGGTCCCCTTACCGAAACAAAGTTTGCTTCGCTTTCTGTGGCTACAGCCTTTGCTAGCAATGTTTTACCTGTCCCGCTAGGACCATGTAACAATATTCCTCGTGGCATTTTATGTCCAAGTTTTTCATATAACGTGGGATATTTCATTGGCCATTCTACTGCTTCCTGAAGTTCACGTTTAACATCAGCTAATCCTCCTACATCGTCCCATTTTACGTCTGGGTTTTCAATGAATACCTCACGCATTCCAGACGGTGTTATTTCTATTGTAGCTTTGTTGAAATCATCACCCTTGACAATAAGTTTATCTAATGTCTCAGGAGGTATTTTTTCTTCTTCAAGATTCAATTCAGGTAAAAGTCTTCGTATACACTTCATAGCTGCTTCTTTACATAAATATTCTAAGTCTGCTCCTACATATCCATGTGTAATTGCAGCATATTTTTCTATATCTACATCGTCTGATAATGGCATATTTCGAGTATGAATAGCAAGGATGTCTTTTCTACCTTTTTTATCAGGAACTTTGATTTCGATTTCTCTATCAAATCTACCTGGTCTTCTAAGTGCAGGATCTATTGCGTTTGGTCTGTTAGTTGCTGAAATAACAATTACTTTTCCTCTGGCTTCAAGTCCATCCATCAAAGAGAGCATTTGTGAAACAACA
>JACOWO010000214.1 GCA_016176745.1 Nitrosopumilales archaeon | reverse complement strand
CAACCCCAAATCCAAATGAGCTTGTATTATCAGAAAGTGTGTTTAATGATTTTACAATCTGTTTTATTTCATCTGTATTTTCAAAAGTCTCGCTTATTTTTTGTTCCATCTTTTCTTTGAGTCTTTTGTCCATGATATTGATAGAATTAATCAGGATTAAAAACAATGTTAAAACAAAAATAAAAAAAATTGATTCCTAGTTTACTAGGAATACACCGATCCCTGCCCCTACGGCTATGCCAAGACCCAAAAACAAAAAGTCAAAGGCAACTACCTTTCTAAATGAGGCATGAACCATTTTATCCCAGATACTTGTTCTGGTTTGAGTTGTTTGTGTTTTCATGATTATAGTTTGGTAGAATTGTTGATAAGACATGGTCAGCTTGGTTGCTTACTAGTAAGCAACATTTCTATCAATCATGCCTAGATAATACGATAAGCGATCAGATCGTTTTTATGTATAACCGATTTTTTAATGACACAAGTAAATCACGTAAAATTTGCAACATTGTTTGCAATGACAATACTTCTTGCAACATCTATTACACTGCAATCAATTCCAGCATATGCAACTCATAATACGCCTTCATCAAGAATTTGTGGAGATAAGATTTGTGATGCAAATAATGGCGATGATGCAGAAGCAGAACGCGAACAAATGCGTCAGCAAGTAAAGAGTGGTACAGCTCCTGAAGAGGAACCAGAGGTTCCTGTAGAGGAAGAACCAGTAGAAGCAGAGACCCCAGTTCCAGGTGAAACAGTTCCAGAAATGGAAGTAACGCCTGAAGAAACGGTAGATCATGGTTGGAAAACAGCTACTGGAACAATCACATCTGAACCAATTCAGCTAGTAGCACTACATGGTCCACTAGCAGAAGGCGAAGATGCTGGACAGGCAATATGGACACCAGATGGCACGACAAAGTTTGCGCTGACCTTTATTGATCCAGAAACCGCTATGGGAAGCTGGATGTTTACAGGTAACGCACTAGCAGTACACACACTAAATACTGAACCATTTACTGTCAGCTACTCTGTTTCCTATATGGAAAATGAAATGTCTGATACAGTAAAGACAGAAACAATCACATCAATGGTAGATCCAGGAGTTGGTCATGAGACACATCAGCTTGCAATAATTATCTGAACCAATTCAGCTAGTAGCACTACATGGTCCACTAGCAGAAGGCGAAGATGCTGGACAGGCAATATGGACACCAGATGGCACGACAAAGTTTGCCTTGACATTTGTTGATAGTGAAGCCGCAGCTGGAACATGGAAATTTGCTGGTAACGCATTAGCAGTACACACACTAAATACTGAACCATTCACAGTAAGTTACTCTGTAGTTGCAGGTCAGTAAACAAAACAACCTTTTCTAATTTTTTATTTTTTTTATAATAATATCTTATTTCATATTCAAAATCAAGTAAATTCATTACAGTTTAATAGAGAATATTTGGCTTTACCGATTAAGCGGTTGTCGTACAGCTTGGCCAATATGCGGGATTGCCAATTCCGCGACCCGGGTTCAAATCCCGGCAACCGCACCAAATTTTTACTATCAAACTTGTTTTTTGTCGGCTAGACCCTTTTTTATTATTGCAAGTGCGTTGACTGCCTTTTCTGGCTTTGGTAGCTGAATCATAAAGATATTTTCCTTGCCAAGCTCAAGTGGAGATGATAAGGCTAACATTGCAGTTTTTGCAAGCAAATCGAAAAATTCCAAAGACTTGTTTGCATAAAGCAAAATCTTTTCGCTGATATCACCTATTGAAAAGGTCAGATTAATCTCAACAAAGACATGACCCAAACCGTCTTGTAAAATGTTAAGATTTGTATCAACTGAGACTGGTCTTCCAGCTATTCTGCCTAGTATTGTCTCAAATTTTTTTTCAGGAAATATTATACATGGAACCTCGGTTTTGTTAAAATTAAATGTTGTAATTTCTTTGTGTGTTTTGGAAAGCAGTCGCTCTAGTTCATTATTTGACATGTTCTCAGGTCTTTGCAAGTTTTGGAATTACTTTATCTCCAGCCTTTATTAAAAATGGGGAGATAAAGGCAGTGATTATAGAAATTATCCCTATCAATGGAAAGAGAAAAGGGCTAACAACTCCAAGATCAACTCCAGACTTTACAATCACAATTGAAAATTCTCCTCGTGGTGCTGCAAGTGAAAATGCAGACCGTAGTGATTTTTCCTTATCTAATCTAAACAATAGGTTCCCAATCATGTTTCCACCAAACTTCATTCCTATTGCAACTGCAATCAAAACAATTGCAATTACGATATAGTTTTGAAGCATGCTAATATCCATAAGTGCGCCTACAGATACAAAGAAAATTGCAACAAACATGTCCTTTATTGGGCTTGAAATTATCTTAGAAACCTCAGCTGACTTTGATTCTGCCACTAAAACTCCTGCTAAAAATGCACCTATTGCTACTGACAATCCTACAATATTTGCAAATAACGCATAGCCAAAACAAATACCTAGTACACTAAGAAGTAATATCTCGCGGTTTTCTGCACTTGCTACTCT
>JACOWO010000215.1 GCA_016176745.1 Nitrosopumilales archaeon | reverse complement strand
CAAGTTAATTGATTGGCTAGATTTGCCAATAATTTATCTTGATTTTGATTTACTTTATAGTGGTTATGTTACAGCAAAAATTATTCCAAAACATGACAAGTTAGAATTATTTCAGCCAACCAGAGATAACTGGAGTGATTTGTTTAGAAGTGTTTGTAATTATATTTCTAAACATAGATCAGTTCTGATTCTTGATTCATTAAATGGATTTTTCAGTTTGTTTAATGATAAAAAAGATGTTGGAATGTTCGTTAATTCCTATATAATGTTAATAGCTGCAATCGCAAAGATGACAAACTCCAATGTTGTTGTTGCAAGTATGGCTAAAAGAGAAGAGCAAGGATGGGTGCTATCCACAATAGGCAGACAAATTATTGATGCAAAAAGTATGTCAAAGATACAACTTGAAAGAGAAAATTCGAAAATTAGAATGAATGTTATTTCTTCAGAAGATATTTCATATGTAATTCCTATTGATTTTGAGCTTAGGTAAATGTAAACGCGATCAAGAAATTCTTAACATTGTTATAAAATGTGCTAACGCCGTTATAATTTGCATTTTTTGGGTAAGTTATATTAAGATCCGACAATAAAATTGAATTGAAATGCCAGTAGCAATTTTACCAGACATTGGTGAACAGATGTGTATTGGTTGCGCACTATGCGTTGAGATATGCACAACACTGGGACCCGATGTACTTAGAGTAAAGCCGGTTGAAGGCTGGAAGAGAGGAAAGGCATTTGTCTTTTATCCTGAAAGATGCATCTCAGATGGAGCATGCATCGGTGTTTGCCCAACAAAGGCAATCTTTTGGATGAGACCAATGGACTTTACCGTAGGTCAACCAGTACCACTCTACAAAAACTCCGTATTCGTAAAAGGCTGGACTGAATTAATCGATTAAGAGTCCGGTCAGAAATTCTTTTTATTATTTATTGATATTGTGTTATAGCTTCTAGTGTTCGTGTTGTTGGTTTGATCTTTTGTGTTGCTTCAACTAGATCGGCCTGAGTAATCCTAACATCTTTTATTGACTGTGTTTTTCCTCCCACGTATCTTTTCAGACTGATTAATGCAGCTCTGTTACATGCCTCTGCAATATCTGCACCAGTAAACCCTTCTGTAAGTTCAACTAGTTTTGTAAAGTTAACATCACCTGCAAGTGGTTTCTTTTTTGTATGTATCCTAAAGATGTGTTCGCGGCTTTTTGCATCTGGTTGTGGCACTTCAATAATTCTGTCAAATCTTCCAGGACGTAATAATGCAGGATCAATAATATCTAGTCTGTTTGTTGCACCAATTATCATTCTTCAAGACCGTCTATCTCCGTTAGTATTTGTGATACAACGTTTTCTGTTACATGCGAATCAGAGCTACTACCTCTTCGTGGAACGATAGAATCAAGTTCATCAAAGAAAATTATGCATGGTGCAGCTTGTCTTGCTTTTCTAAATATTTCTCTTATGCCCTTTTCTGATTCACCAACCCATTTTGATAGTAATTCAGGTCCTTTAATGCTGATAAAGTTTGATTCTGTCATTTTTGCAACTGCCTTTGCGATCAATGTCTTCCCAGTTCCAGGTGGCCCATATAGCAAAACTCCTTTTGGTGAAGTTACATCCAAGTGATCAAAAGCTTCTTTATGTTTTAGTGGCCACTCTATTGCTTCACGGAGCTCTTCTTTGAGTGACTCTAGTCCACCTATGTCATCCCACGTAACATTAGGAATTTGTACTAATACTTCT
>JACOWO010000117.1 GCA_016176745.1 Nitrosopumilales archaeon | reverse complement strand
GCACTTGTTATTGCAACAACTATAGGAAGTTGGATTGCAAAAAACTCTCATAAAAAAATCAAACTTACAAGTACGTTGGCTGCAATTTTTGTTATAACCCAGATTACATTAGGTGCTATTGTAATTGATCTCAAGTTACACGCAATGCTTGTAGCTATTCACTTGGGAATAGGAATTCTATTATTTGCTATGGTCCTGTTAACCACTTTGTTTGCCTTTAGGTTAGCAAACGTTACAATTCAAACTAAGATTTAGTTCTAGATCTTAACTTTTTTGGAAGATAGATATAACCAAGTATAATGGCAAATCCCATACTTCCTGCAGCTATTGAGTATATGAAAATGTAGCCAAAAGGATTCTGTGTACTAACATTAAATGTATAAGTTATTACGCTACCGTCTTTTTCAACATCATAAAGATCAACTCTAAAAATATGATTTCCAGATCTTTGAAACACATAATCTGTCTGCCAATGGCCATCATCATGTGCTTGAGGTGGAATTGTATCTACCTCTTCGTCATTAAAAAATATACGAATTCCACTGGTAAATCTATCAACTTCATTCAAATCACGATCTGTTACTCTCAAAAGAATTTGTGATTTTTCTCCAGTTGATGGAATTTCAGGGAGTGTTGCGATCTGGACTCTATAATCTCCTATTGTCGATTCTGCTGAATTGAATAAAGAGTGTGCATTAGCTTCGTAAATTGTAGCAGTTGAAAAGAAAATTAAAAAAACTAAACTACATGGTAGCCACATTTTTTTGATTTTCATAATAATTCATCTAGTTTTACTAATTTATTATAACGTAATTTTTATTCTAAAAATTTACAAAAGCTTTAAATCTAGACCGTCAAAACATCCAAGCGTTGACTTTAATCCAGAAATCGATTGATATCAAGGCACCAATAAGCACTGTTTTTACATATTTTGCAAGACCAGAACACGTTTCTGATCAAATGAGTGACAAAGGTGTGGGGATGACAGTTGTTCCAATGGATATCAAAGCTGGAATGGGAGTAGGTACAACTTTTAGAGTTATAGCTGATTTTACTGGTAAAAGACTAGAATGGGACTGTGAAACCACAGAATTTGATAGAGAGGAAAAAATTTCAGCAAAGATGATCAAAGGTCCTTTTAAAAAATGGCAGATTACTAATGCTTTCAAAGCATTAGGAGATAATCTTACTAGAGTCACAATGACAGTTGATTATGGAATGCCGTTTGGGCCACTAGGTGGAATAATTAACAAAATCAAGTTTGCAAAATCTGCTGAAAGAGGAATGGAGACTGCATTATACAAAGTAAGGGGTTTACTAGAAGGTAATGGCTCTATACCAGTTTACATCACACTTGATGCATACCAGAAACTTTTAGCTGAAAAGAAAAAGATGAATAATGTTCCAGTATCAACGGTTCTTACAGCCATTCTAGAAAAATACAATCAACTCGAAGCTAAAATTCAAAATTAAATTTCAATTTTTACTCAAGGTTAATAACGACTCTAACATTTGCTATTTTTAGGGTCTATGGCTCAGCCAGGTAGAGCACCGGACTCTTAATCCGGCTGTCGAGGGTTCAAATCCCTCTAGACCCGCTACCTATGAACATTATTTATGAGCACATTTACAAGGTATCAACTTAGTATCAAAAGTACAATCATGAGGTCCATCAGATTTACTGGTTACAGGAATTTCCTTCATACATTCCTCATGTCTGCCTTTTTTACAAAACCAGCACATTTCCTGTACTGAATCAAAGTCACAAGATTCCATAACTATGTATTTTGTAATTTTAGATGTAAAAAACCTAGTTCTAGATATATTTGAGCCATGAGAGGAATCGATCATCTTTTCCCATAACTACATTCATAAACGATTTTTGTAATTCTCGCGTTTTTGGACCTAGTTTACCATTCCCAATTGTTATTTGATCAACCTCTGTAACCGATTTTACTTCAGCTGCAGTTCCTGTCATAAATATCTCATCTGCCACATAAAGATCCTCTCTATCAAGATCTTTTTCAATTACTTCCTCACCATTCTCCTCAATAATTCGAATGACGCTGTCTCTTGTAATTCCTTCCAAAATGCCAGCTGTAAGAGGTGGAGTAAATATCTGGTTATTTTTTACAATGAAAATATTTTCTGCACTTCCCTCTGCTACTTTGCCTTGATTGTTTAACATTATAGATTCATCATAACCATCCTTTAATGCCTCGACTCTTGCAAGTGCAGCATTAGCATAGTTTGATGCAGCCTTTGCTTTCATTGGTTGCGAACGCGAATCTATTCTTATCCAACTTGAAACTTTGCATCTTGCACCAGATGCTTTACCAGCTTTTGATTCTCCAATCTTCCATTCCCAACATGCTATTGCAACATCTATTTTGTTTAATGTTGGTGTAAGCCCCATCGTGCCATATCCATAGTAAGCTATAGGTCTGATGTAACATTCTTTAAGCGTACTTGCTTTTACTGTTTGGATTACTGCATTCTTAATTTGTTGTTTTGAATATGGAATATTCATGGAATACATTTTTGCAGAATTGAAAAATCTATCTACATGTTCATCTAATCGGAAAACCGCTGAACCATTTGGAGTATTGTAACATCTTATTCCTTCAAACACTGCAGTTGAGTAATGTAATGCATGAGTTAGTACATGTACTTTGGCATTTTTGAATGGAACCAACTTTCCATTCATCCATATCTTGCCTACCTCTTTCATATGGGAATGGAAAATATGTTGGTAATTTAAAGAATTATGAGATTTTGTTATTCTATTGATTCAACTTAACTACAATTTTTTTGAAATTCTAAAAATAACTTTGATTCTATTTTGATTATCTTATAACAATTTTTTTTACAGAATTAAAGTTGAAATCACAATATGTTACATTACCCTTCATACGAAAACTGAAATCAATTCATTATCAAATAAGAATCATTAATCAGATCAATAGACTATATAGATCAAACCTAAATATTGAAAATGCAAATAATAACTAGCGCGTGTTTTGGGTAACGCCGGACTGACTCTAGATAAAGGTCCAAGAACAAACCCACTTTGGCACTACAGGTAAGGGCCTGTAGAGCCAACGATATTAATTTTTTAAACTTTTGATTTGTTAATTATTACTCTTTCAGCATGAACTGCTTTTATGGCTCGTTCTATATTGTTGCCTGCATCTTCAATAACAATAATTATTCTTGAAGTTTCTTCCTGTGCGTCCATATTCAATATGTTTAGACCAGCTTCACCAATTTTTGAACTTGTCTTTGATGCAACTTGTTGCACCTTCCACATCTCATCTCCAATCAAAGTAATGACACCCCTATTATAGGCAATAGTGGCAAGAGAATCAAATCCAAGTATGTATTTCTCATTTCGTTTCACATAATCAGCATCTAGAAATAAGACTCTTGCGAACTCTATTCCATCCTTTGTAAAAGGTGATAATATTATAAATTCGCTGTAACGTTTATCATTTTCAAGTGATTCTAGTAACCTTTGCGCAGATGCGTTTTCAATTCTTAAAATTGCACAATTCTTTTTTCCAGTGACTATTTTTAATGGGCGTCCATTTTTCTCATCAGGTCTCCTTTTGATTATTGTAGTTTTCCTAGGATTTTTCATATCTGTAACTATGATGGGCATATCTACACCATGTTCTAAAATTTCTTTGATCGCAATAGGATCTAGGATCTTCATACCAAACATTCCCGCAAGCCTTGCTTCATTATAGGAAATCTGTTTGATTTCATCAAGGTTCTCAGTTACAATTTTTGGATCTGCAGAAACTACCGAGCTGTCCTTCTCAAAATCAATGCTAGTTTCATATTTTTTATGAAATAGAATTCCAATATCAGCTGCAGTTCTATCAGAACCACCTCTTTCATAAGTAGTCATAATTCCATCTTTTGTTTTACCAATAAAACCTCCAATGGAAATTATATCATTTTCCTGGAGTAGTTTTTCTAAAGGTTCTACTCTTTCAAATGATTCTGATACAAGAAAGTTGGTCGATTCTATATTGTGATCAGTTATTATCGGCCAAATATCAAAATCTACAGATGCAGATTTTATTCCTTGACTTTTCATAATGTAATCCATTACTTTTGATATCAAAATTTCACCTGTAAATGCAAGTGTCTTAGAACGTGCTTCATCAGCAAATTCTCCCTTTTGTTTTGCAACGTCTAGAGCAGCTTTTGATTTTTCTAAAAATGTATTAATGATATTTTTACATTCAACTTGGTAATTATCACCCACTAACTCGATTATTTTCTCATACACTCGTTTAATTTCATCAACACTTACAGTTTGTCCTTTTTCAGCTTTTTTTCCTAACGCAAGTGCAATGTCAGTTAATGATCTTTTTTCTCCTTCATGCATAGTTAGAGGTGCAGAAAAAATCGCAATTACTTTTGACGATCTCTTTAATTCATTAATTCTTTGAAGAATAATTGGAATCGAGATGCCGTCTACTCCAATTGCACTTCCACCAAATTTTGCGATAACTAGCTTATTCAACAAACGATAAAAAATTACATTCTACTATTAATTATTGGGTTTATCGTTATGTTTGGTCATGAATCTACGTATTATATTGGCTGCTTTCATTGCACCATCACAATTTAGAGGATTTCTTTTTGTAGTTAATTTTTCAGCAATTAATGATTCTAATCTATTTATGTCTTCAAAAGAGAATCCTTCTTGCTTTGCATTGTCTTCTTGTTCGAAATGACCTTTTATTGGTATGAAAATTCCAGGTGTTCCATACGCTTTTGATTCATCAATTGTAGATTTTCCAGCAAGAGAAATCACAAGGTCTGCAGCATAAATTATCTCATGTAAATTTTCTACAAATCCAAAATTTCGTATGTTTTTCGCAAATTCATTTTTTAAAGATGGCCCGGTGACAATGACAAGCTCCACACCATCTTTTAATTTAGGAAACACATCTAGTATCTTTTGTATTAGAAACTTTCCAGCATCGGTTCCTCCAATACTAACAACTATAGTTTTTTTATTAAAAGAAAATTTTTCTCTCAAATCTTTCCTTGTGTATCTTGTTGCTCTAACAATTGGTCCTACATATCTGATATTTTCTTTATCTTGACCATTTTCTGGCAAAATTATAACATCACATTTTTTCATAATTTTCTTCATCGAATGGTTCATTCTTTTTTCGATCAATGAACCAATTCCTCTTGCGAATCTAGTTTCTAAAATATCTGTAATCAACACTGTTGGTATCTTTTGTTCTTGTGCTATTGTCAATGATGCAAAATCTTCATCACTAATCACTAATTCTGGTTTTTCATCTTTTATAATGTTGGAAGAAGCAAGTTTGCAATCCTTGTAATAATTGTAGTATTTCCACAGCCATTTTAAAGGAGATTGTAATGAACCGTTTTGAACATTAAATTGTAATGGTGTATACACATTTTTAACACTGTAACCACATTTTTTGAAAAGATCAGCTGCTGATACACCACTTACAAACAACGTTGAAATATTTTCTAAATGTTGAGCGATTGCAATATCTCTTGTCGCATGTCCAAGACCTATAGGACTTGAAAAAAAAGTAATCGTTGTCAACAAAATCTCTTTTGAAGAACTCCATTTTTAGCTGGTTTTTAACAAGGTAGCTTGCTGGGCTCATAGTCCAGTGGTTATGACGTCGCCCTTACACGGCGAAGATCCGGGGTTCAAATCCCCGTGGGCCCATTCCTACCTTGCGCCCGGGCCCTGCCCATTTTTGATTTTGGTAACACATTTAATTTCAAAAACTGATTACAAATAATGACCGATCTTTCTGCTAACGATAAAATGATCATAGTTCAATATGCAATTGAAAAATATGAAAACAAACAGACACTTTTAGAAAAACTAAGCACTATTCTTTCAGAAAAAGACATTCAAAGAAGCCTAGATACGTTGATTGGAACTCAGCGTGTGAGAAGAATAGGAACAGATGTTTTACAAAATAACACTAGTCATACCGATGTACCGGAACTTCCTGATAGTCTAAAACCAATAATTGAAAACTTGTAAAATTAGAATCCTCTGAGACCCTTTGGTCTTACAATTTCTGGATGGTCTTTCATCCACGAAATCTTTTCAAGTATGGCATTTTTATCGTGAGGAAAAGTACCTCCGATAGTATAAGCATTTGAACCATGATTTGCTCTAAAAATAATTTCATTTGTCACATTTATTCTGCTTATTAGATCTTCAAGCTCTTCTAATGCTTCATTATCA
>JACOWO010000211.1 GCA_016176745.1 Nitrosopumilales archaeon | reverse complement strand
ATCGATTACTTCAGAATCTACGTTAAGGTCTTGATCAGTAAGTGTTACAGTTACAGTATCTGCAATCTTGTAGTTGTCAAAGTCAAAGCTTACAACACCAGAGTGTGTCGGTACATCTTGCTGGTCTGCGGTTGGTAGTATAGAGCCATCGCCTGCCAAGTCATTATAGTCAACTCTTACAGCACTCTCATCTGTTAGGTCCTCATGGGCTATGAAGGTTACATCATCGCTAATCGTAGCCAAGTTTGTATAAATCGATGTTTGCAAGATGTTAATTTGATTAAGCATGACATATTCTGCGGTTCCACTAAATATGCCTGTACTAAGACCGGTCTCTTCAAGTTCCAGTCTATAGATGGCATTGTTTATTCTGTCAGTTGAGTCGACACCATCATTTGTAAATCCAAATGAAAAGAGATCAATTACAAACGGTCTTGTTGCGGTACCAAGACTTGGAAATCCTAAATCGTTTGTATCAAAGTGTATCAATAGTCCTATCTGATCATCATCAGTGAGAGAAGTTGCAGCAAAGATATTTCTATAAACATTACAACCTGAACAACCACTATTAGCACTATCGGTTGCGTTTAGATTGATTAGTCCATTGAAAATTGTAGTATTAGCAATAGAAACTGCTTCAACCGTTGCACCGTCTCGCTTTAAAATATCGTTAAACGTTAAATCAGTTCCACCGGTATCACCTATTAGATAAATTTTTGTTGTGTTAAACCCTTTACCAGTTGATATATCATCAATATTTTTATCAAGTGATCTAAAATCAATGTTTATCATATTGAGTCCTTTAAATTTACCAACCGCAGTCCCTCTAGGATCTTTTATTACAGCTTTAAAATCAGCAAATGTTCTACCGCCCAAATCAATTGTTATAGCAGGCATTTCAACTCTGCTAGTTCTGAGGTCAAGATCAACAAAAGTTTGATTAGAATTACTATCAAATACGGGTGTAAGGATCATCCTTTGGCTGAAAGTATCTACAGATGATCCCCCAGCCCAATAATTAAGAGCGCCAGTGCTTGATGATATAAAACCAATACCGGCGTTTTGTAAAGTACCTACTCTAAGTGAATCCCAAATGGTTGCGTTGTCACCACTTTTTATTGTAAATGGTGAACCAATAGAAATTGTAGGAATTATTTTAGTACTATTATCAAACAAATCCAAATCCTCATCTACTTTCGAGTTGAGGTTTGCATCGTTATCAACTAGTGTAACAGGTATTGTTTCACCAGAGTTCCATTCGCCACCTATTGCAGTTTCATCCATGCTTACTGTTGCAAATGATGTTCCAACAAGAAGAGAGTAGGATACATCATCATATGCAAGTTGAGCGGTTTTTCCTCTACATACGTTGAGGCCGCCAGAAATACATGCATCATTGACTTTTAGCGTTGAGATGTTGCTTTCATCAGTTGA
>JACOWO010000116.1 GCA_016176745.1 Nitrosopumilales archaeon | reverse complement strand
GGTGTTGAGATTGTATTAGGTTCAGATCTTTACTCTTCAAAAAAAGAATACTGGTTAGAGTTAGTCAAACTAACAAAACACATGTCACTTGCACGTACGATGCGAACACTAACAATTATGGGAAGATCAGAGACTGAAGAGAAAATTGATCTGGCCAAGCTTCTATATCCACCTATGCAAGCAACAGATATTCATTTCTTAGATATTGATATTGTCCATGCAGGAATGGATCAACGAAAAATACACATGCTTGCAAGAGAATTGTTCCCAAAAATGAAATGGAAGGTTCCTGTGGCTGTACATCATAGACTCCTACCTAGCCTATCAGAACCAGAGACTACATCGGATTCAAAGTCACTTGGTAAAATGAGCAAATCAAGTCCATCGTCTGGCATTTTTATACATGATTCTGATGATGACATAAGATCAAAGCTCAAGAAAGCATGGTGTGAAGAAGGCAACATAAAAGACAATCCTGTTTTAGAGGTTGCAAAGCATGTTATCTATCATGAGTTTGATGAGATAAGTGTAGAACGTCCTGTAAAATTTGGTGGAAACGTTGTTTATTCTAGCTATTCTCAGCTTGAGTCAGATTTTATGCAGAAAAAGCTTCATCCAACAGATCTAAAACAGACAGTTGCCAATTACTTGATTAAGATAATACAACCAATTAGAGAAAAACTAGTGCTAAACAAAGAGCTAGTTGAGCTTATTAAAAAAAGTGCTTAGACAATAATCACTTTACTTTTAGTTCTGGATTAGTCTCTTCTTGAAGATTGTATTTTGATTGGTATCCTCGTGGATTTATCATTAAATTTTTGTAATTATATGTTGAAGAGTTTCCAATTATTACTGTGCTAATCATACCCAATTTATCAGAGTGTTTTTCAAGGTTTTCAAGATCCGTTAGAACAACTGTTTGTGATTCCCTAAATGCGCCTTTTATTATTGCAACGGGAGTTGTAGGTTTTCTGTATTTTAGTAGAATCTTTCTTGTATCCTGTAACTGATGGATCCGTTTTTTGCTTGATGGGTTGTATATGACTATGACATAGTCACCTTGTGCAGCAGCTTCAACTCGCTTTATGATGACTTCCCATGGGACTAGAAGGTCACTCATGCTAACTACAGCAAAGTCAGTCATAAGAGGTGAGCCTACTATGGAAGAACAAGAGTTTAGTGCAGAGACTCCTGGGATTATTTCTACTGGCAGACCATTTTTTGGATCCCATCCAGATTCTGCAAGGATTTCATAGATCAGGCCAGCCATACCATAGATTCCTGGATCACCACTAGATACAAGCGAGACTGTTCTGCCTTCCTTTGCAAGCTCGATGCATTGATGTGCCCGCTCTACCTCCTGAGTCATGGCATATCTGTAAACATCTTTTCCACCTATTAGATCTTCAACCAGATTAACATATGTCTCATAGCCAACAATTGTATCACTTTCTTCAATTACTTTTTTTGCACGAAATGTCATATGATCATGATGGCCAGGCCCTACACCTACAATGTATAATTTTCCTGTCAATGTATAACCAGAGTATTTCAGTTAATTTATCCCTTTTTCAGAAATTTTGACTGGATCAACAAACTAATAGTTACTGTATTGATGCTAGTTTATTTTCGCTAGTTCAAACTCATCATGCAAAGCTTGAACCACATATTTGCAGTCAGAGTCTTTTACGACAAATGCCAAATTAAGTTCTGATGAGCCTTGTGCTATCATAACTACGTTAACGCTTTTTTTTGCTACTGCACCAAAAACTCTAGATGCTACTCCCACAGTTCCTCGCATGCCAGAACCAATCAACGCTACTATAGCTACATCTGTTGTGATCTCAAGTTTTTTGATAATTTTGCCAAGAAGTTCTATCTCTAATGCATTGACAGCTTTATTCAAGTCACTTTGTTTTACAATTACTGATATGCTAGATTCGGAAGGGTTCTGTGAGATCATCATTATGTTTACTCCAACCTTTGCCAGCGTAGCAAAGATTTTTGCGGCAGTGCCAGGTGCACCTACCATGCTGCCTCCTCTTATATCTATAAGGCCATTATGACGAATTGCACTTACACATTTCACAGTTTTTTTAGTGGCTTCATCAGGTGAAGCAGTTACCATCGTCCCGGGATTTTTTGTATTAAATGTATTTTTAATTCTCATTGGAACTTTTTTTGATAGTACCAAAAAGTGCCATTTCAATTGCCTCAGCATATGAGACTTCTTTGAGTACCTTTGCATTTTTAACAGTCTTTGGATCTGCTGTCATCAAACCATCAACATCAGTCATCAGCCATATTTCATCAGCTTTTATACAAGATGCAATTATTGTTGCAGAATAGTCAGATCCTCCTCTTCCAAATGTGGTAATATTTCCATATTGATCAGCTCCTGCAAATCCTCCTATCACAGGTATTATTTTTTTGGAGAGAAGTGAATCAACATTTCTTAGAATACGTAATCGTGTTGTATCCATTAAGGGTCTTGATTCACCAAAATTAGAATCGGTTACAATTCCAGCTTCTTTTCCAGTCAAAGGAATTGATTTGCTTCCAAGATCAAGTAGAGCATGAGCTATTATTTTGATAGAAAGGCGCTCACCAAATGAGATTATGTAATCTAGTGAACGAGCTGTTACCTCACCAAGTAAGATTACCCCGTGTAATAGCTCCTCAAGCTCAGTTAGATCAGAGTTTAGTGCGTCTAGAAGTTTTTTCTTGTTTTGTGATTTAGTTATAGTTTCTTTTGCAAGTTGTCTGTGTCTTGCAATTATTTTGGCAGTTAATCGATTTGCATGTTCCTTGTTTCCTCTTTGTATGAATTTTGATATCTGGATAAGATCGTCTGTTACACCATCAATTGCAGAACAAACTACTACTACTTGATTTTGTTTTGATAGTGAATGAACGTAGCTTGAAACCTTTCTTATGTTTTTAGCAGTAGAGATTGATGTTCCACCAAATTTTAATACAATCTTCAAATCAATTTATCTCCAATGACTTTTACATAAATGCATTAACTTTCTACACGTGGAGCCAAATAGAAGTGGATTCTACCTATATTTGCAACCTTAAACTCTATTCTGAGGGGTTTTGCACTTGAATACTCGCATGTTATTGACCCAACTGAAGTACCAACTGCCCTTACTACTGGATTGAGATATTCTAGACTGTATGTTCCAGTACTTTCCTCTTTAACTGCTAGTTCTGTTAGCTGCTCTGAACCTTTTTCCAATTCTATTACTACTTCCCCTGAATCTCCTTTGCCTGAAAATTCTGCGGTAGTGGGAGTTGCACGTATTGTTAGATAATCTGATACTACCTGTACATCTCCTAAAATTCTATCAAATTCAGTGTTAGTCAGACCGATTTTTGCATTATACGGAATTTTTGGTAGTGGAGTGTCTGTTGCTGAGCTCTCAATTAATCTCATTTTGTATTTTTTATTTTTACCAATAGTTACAAGTAACATATTATCATCAGAGATACTGATTTCTATGCTGTCTTTTTTATCGGCACGTTTTATCAGTTTTGAAAATTCGTCTATGCGTACTCCAAATTTAATATCGCTATCACATTCGTATTTTTCAAATGCAGAGTTTGGCCATGATATGTCAATTAATGCTACGTGAGAGGGATCCATGCCACGAAATGAGATTCCTTCTGCTGTAGAAACAAAGGTTGCTTCTTCAACAAGTGTAGATATAGCAGATATTATGGCTTTGAGATCATCTGATCCACTAGTTTTTGCTGAGAATACCAAACTCAATCACATGTAAAAAACGTTCAAGTTAAACGTTATGCGTAGTTACGCCATGTATAACTGCATTTAATGCAACGATAAAATTGTGTTGTGGGTTCATCAGCACTACGCGTTTGTAACATCCACCAGACCGCTTGGTTGTGACCACATTTTCCACATTCGATCTGAATCGTGGGCAGTGTTTCTTTTCCATCACTTTCGTCAAGAACATTCAAGTCAGGTTTTGTAGTTTCTTCTACTTTCTTTTGTGTCTTAGCTTCATTTTCAGTGTAACCACATTTAGGACAATTGAGTACAGAGTTAGCTTCGCTCTTCTTTAGACGTACTTCACATGTAGGACAAAACTGCATTTATTTTACCTTAATTTTTGAATTAAACAATTTCTTTAATTCATTAACAGATTCTATTACTGAATCCGTAGCTTTTATGAGGTCTTTCATGGGATTTTCTTTTGTAGAGTTTACTCTTATCCAACATTCGTTAGTGAGTGGATGCTTTAAGATAACTCCTGCAAAATCTATGTTTGTGTTTTTGAGTAGTTCATGCTGAATGATGTATAACATTCCAATATCAGATTCTTTGATTGACAGATTGATTTCCTTGGATGTTGAAGTTACTACTTGAGCATGCATGCATTCAAAAAAGAACTTATTGTAGATATAAATCATTATGAACAATTAAACATGAACAAGAATTTCATTTCAGATTTAGAATTAATAAAAAACAAGAACGAGTTCACAGTAAATGAAGACATTACTGTTAGTGTGAAATTTTCACTTAAAGGAACTTTACGTGATTCTTTTACAGAAGAGAACTGGACAAAAGCGTATAACAAAAACGATAATCTGTTTAAGCTAAAATATGGTATAAAACTCACGTCTGGAGGATTAAGAAAACGCGAAGTTGGTAAGCCACTTGATACTTACAGAAAAGCATCCTTGTTTTGGACTAGAAATCCAAAGCTTGTCAATCCAATGAAGGAGAGAAGGATTTGGGTTCAAGTAGCTAAGAATTTTGAGCCATTTATCAGACTAAACGAGGAAGAAATCAAACACGAATTGTTTGACTTTGATGAAAATATAGTGTTCAAGGCCTCTGAGCTAGGTTCTGGCAATCATAAAATCGAAGCAGAGGTTTACATGTCTTGGCAAAAACATGATTACACAGAACCAGATAATGTAAAGGATCATGCTAAAGAAATTGAAATAAAGATCAATTAGGGATATAAAGACGTTTTAAAAAAAAATAACATGGTAAAATATGATGGATTAAGAGGACAAGAGCTACTAGAAGTTGAAGATCCTGACAAAGAGGACGGCATAACATTGATCTTCAAAGACAACAGATACATGTTTATCAAAGTAGTGGATGGAAAACTAGAAACACAATCCATCCCAGAATAGCTAACTGCGAATATATTTTTCGTAGAAACTTACTGTAGTCTCTTGTGACTCTGATTGAATAGAGCCTGGTCTTTTTTTTCTTACTTGCTCAATTGCTTTTTTTGTAGAATGATTATGATATTTGATTAGGTAACATGCCAAAATTGTTCCTGTTCGTCCTATACCAGCTGCACAGTGTACCATAACTGGCTCATCATACTCTAGTCTTTGATGAATAAAGTCTACTATAGAATCAATTTTTTCCATATCAGGAGCGCTAAGATCTTCTGTTGGTACATGCAAGTAGTTGACATCTTTTATCCATGATTGTGGTAATGCGATTTCAGTCATTGTAACTATAGACTTGACGCCTTGATTTTGAATCCATTTTAGTTCCTCAATTGAGGTTGGCATTCCACACCCAGCTAGATGATTATCTAAAAGCCACGAAAAGTTTGTTGGTCTCTTTGTTAGTCTACCATGGACTTTTCTCCAAAGATTTCCTGCTTTACTCATGCTAGTCACCTTTTACTTTTTCTCTACTTTTAGCTTGCTATATGTTGTGCTTATATTGGTAAAAGACATCTAACTAGTCTGATGAGTAAGGAAGCGATTCTATATCAAAAATTACCAAACGACAAGGTTCGTTGCACTGCTTGTGCTAGGTACTGTGAAGTAAACAAGAACCAGATTGGATTGTGTGGAATTAGAGGTAATGTAAATGGCAAGTTGGAGTTATTTGTATATGGTAAGGTCATCACTGGACATGTTGATCCAATAGAGAAAAAACCTGTAATTCATTATAGACCTGGTTCGAAGGTTTTCTCCATAGCTACGACTGGATGTAATTGGCTTTGTAGATACTGCCAGAACTATGACATTAGCCAAAGAAGAAAGATTGAAGGACAGGATATGACTCCAAAAGAGGTGGTAAAGACTACATTAGAATATGGTGCTGACGGTATTGCCTATACCTATAACCAGCCATCTATTTTTATCGAATTTGCACGCGATTGTGGAGTGATTGCAAGAAAGAACGGACTATACAATATTTTTGTATCAAATGGTTATGATACACCTGAAACAGTACATATGATGAATGAATTTTTGGATTGCATAACTGTTGATTTTAAGGGAAGTGCAGAACCTCAATTTACACGACGGTATATTGGAGTACCTGATCCAAAACCGATCTTTGATACCTTGTTAGAGATCCGCGATAAAACAAAGATCCATGTTGAGATAACAGATTTGATTGTGCCACAAGTTGGAGATAACCTAGATTATGCACGAAAATTGTGCAAGTTTATTTACGATGAGTTTGGACCAGAAATGCCAATCCATTTTTTGAGATTCCATCCAGATTACAAAATGATGGAGTTTGAACCCACGCCAGTTGAAACTCTTGAGAAACATTATGCAATTGCAAAGGAGGAAGGACTTTCATATGCATATTTGGGAAATGTGCCTGGTCATCCACTTGAACATACTTACTGTGCTGGTTGTAATGAAATCGCTGTGAAGAGATATGGATTTGATATAGTTGAATGGAATTTAGATCAAAATAATAAATGTAAGTTCTGTGGCAATCAGATTCCAATCATTGGAACGTTGGATGAGAAATACAGACGTAAGAGATTTCAGTTCGTATTTTGAAATGCAATCGCTCTAACTGAGGAGCCTGTAGCGTTTTTTAGTTTCAGCGGTAGCACTAATAATTTAAAATTCTGTGTAGAGATTTTATCAAGATTTTTTAGGTTTTCAGCAATCAAGATGTTGTTTTTTGATAAGATCTTGTGAGCAAGAAAGTTTTTGTTTTTTCCTGAATCTATGCTAGGAGAATCAATTCCAACTAGATTCGTATTTTTTGATACTAGATATGTAACAGCTGATATTGACAGGCCTGAGTTTTCTGTAAAGTAGTTTGCTTTTTTTAGATTTTTTTGCCATCCAGTAAAAAAAATAACTGTTGACTTGTTCTGGATTTTACCGTATGTTTTTTCAAACTTTATGATATCTGATTTTTGTATTGATTGATTTTTTTCTTTTTTTATTTTGAGCAAAACAGCATCCGATATCAAACGTTCAAGCGGTATTTCATGAATTTTCATACCATTTTCATTAAAATGATAAGGTGCATCAAGATGGGTTCCAGTATGTGAGCTAAAAAATAAGAGCTCCAAATTGTAGCCGTCTTTTTTGATTTTAGACCAAGAGATGAATTGTGGTTTTGGAGATCCAGGAAATGTTGGAATTGTTTGTGATATTGTAAGAGTGAGATCTATTATTTTCATGTTATAGAGTATACAATCTGATTATTCAGTTTTTGAGTTTAATGAAAGGTTAAATATTGTTCAATGAAATTCCGAATGTGCCAACTGCCTATGTGCTACTTAATTCTGATCTAGGTTCTGATGAGTCAATCATAGCTGAGGCCAAAAAAATTCTTGCGTCTGAAAAAAATATCCAGTTTGAGATTCAAGGGGTTTATGGTGTTTATGATATAGTATTAAAGATAATAACAGATACAACAGATCACCTACGTTCCATTATAACCAATAAGATTAGAAAGATAAACAAGGTTCAATCTACGCTAACGATGATGGTCATAGAAGAGCAAGAAAGACTATAGATTTTTTGTTATAATAAAAAAGTTCTTGTGCACAATCTGATTTTAAATTCATTATTATATCAGATACAGACTATGTCGTTGTTGAAAGATTCTGGGAAGAAAACATGTTCTGATGACGTAAAAATAACACTTGAGCAAAATGTTTTGAATTCAATCATTTATTCTGATCCTTATGTAAAGACTGTTTTTTTTATCAAGTTAATTGATTGGCTAGATTTGCCAATAATTTATCTTGATTTTGAT
>JACOWO010000115.1 GCA_016176745.1 Nitrosopumilales archaeon | reverse complement strand
AGCTCATTTAGGAAGTCATATGGGTACAGGGGAAGATAATGCGGTAAAAAGACTTGTTGAAGCATTTACTACAGTTGTTGACTCTGAAAAAGATGTGATTATTTTACTTGAAAATACAGCAGGCCAGAAAAATTCTGTTGGTTCTGACTTTGAACAGTTGGCATCAATCTTCTTTCAATTAAAACCAGTAAAGAGATTTGGAATATGTCTAGATACGTGTCATGCATTTGCAGCAGGTTATGATCTTAGAAAAGATGGAGATGTGGTTAAGACCCTAGACAAATTCAATGATGCTATAGGGTTTGAGCATCTAAAAATATTACACCTAAATGATTCAAAAGGCGAATTGGGTTGTAATGTTGACAGACATGAGCATATTGGACTAGGTAAGATAGGTGAGAAAGGTCTCAGTAAAGTGATTAAGATTATGAATGAAAAGAAGATACCTATAGTTTTAGAAACACCAATAGATGATCAACGAGATGATTTTGATAATCTAAAAAAAGCGAGAGAGTTGGCATAATTAGGAATTTATTCTATTAAACAAACTGAAATAGCATGAATTATGATAATGTGATGAAATTAGCACTTGAACGAGGATTTTATTTTCCAAGTTGTGAAATATACCCAGATGCACAAGCTAAATCAGTTTTTGAAGCATCAGGACATCTAGCTAGTTTTGCAGATCCTATAATAAAATGCAGGAATTGTAAATCTACGTTTAGAGCAGACAAGTTAATAGTTGATCTTACAAGCATTGAAGTTCCAGAAAGTGCACCATTAGAAGAATTTGATAAAATAATTATTGAAAAGAAAATTAGATGTACAAAGTGTAGTGGCGAATTTGATAAAACTCATAAATTTAACATGATGTTTAAAGTTGGAATTGGGCCAGAAGAAGAGCCAGCTTATCTAAGACCAGAAACATGTCAATCCATTTTTGTTGATTTCCCACGATTGTTTAAAACAATGAGAGGAAAATTGCCGCTTGGAATAGCACAGATTGGTAAGAGTTTTAGAAATGAAATTTCTCCTAGGCAAAGTTTACTACGACTAAGAGAATTTTATCAAGCCGAGATTGAAGTTTTTTGTAATCCAAAAAAATTAAATGAGTTAGAAAAATTTTCTGAGGTTAAAGACATCATAATTAGAATTCAAGTAAACGACTCACAAAAGACATTGACATGTACAGAGGCTGTAGAATCTGGAATAATCCCAAACAAGTTTGTTGCTTACTATTTGGGTCTACTTGCTGAATTTTATGAGAAAACTGGCATAGATATGAAAAAAAGTAGATTTAGAAAGTTGAGCGATAAGGAAAAGGCATTCTATGCTGAAATTGCTTTTGATTTTGAGGTTGAAACAACTACTGGCTGGTTAGAATTAGTAGCATGTAACTACAGAGCAGGTTATGATTTGGGCGGTCACTCAAGTAAAAGCAATGAAAAATTCGAGGTTTTAGATGATAATGAGAAGGTTTTGCCTCATGTATTTGAGATATCTATGGGCATAGACCGTAGTTTGTATTCAATTTTAGAGCATAATTTAAGGGAGGATAAAGAGAATGACCGAATCGTATTATCATTAAAACCGTATTTGGCCCCAATTCATGTTGGAATATTATCACTTGTAAAAAAAGACGGTTTAGAAGAGAAAACTGACGAAATATACATGAAAATAAAAACAAAATATGATGCATTTTTGGATCATTCTGGTGCAATTGGCAGAAGATACAGAAGATTAGATGAGATAGGAACTCCATTTGCCATAACAATTGATTATCAGACATTAAAAGATGAAACTGTAACTATAAGGATGCGAGATCAGATGAGTCAGAATAGAATTAAAATTTCAGAACTTGATTCTGTTCTTTCAAAAGAAATTACATATCCCTAATAGACTTTTAATGTGCTAGTCTTAAATGAGCTACTTTATTTTTAATTCCTATTTTACATAATTTTTTGTGAAATTGGTTTGCATTACCAGAAGTAAATATTTTAATTTTATTTCGTTTTAATTTGTTTTGTCTCAAAATTTTTGTAATAGTTTTTGCAACTTGAGTAGCAGGATCTAAGAAAGTGACTTGAGGGAACAATTTATCAAACAACGGTAAAAGAAAAGAAAGATGAGTACTTGATAATGTAGCTACATCTACGTTGTTATAGTTAATAATTTGTGATAGAAGAGAATGAATTTTTTTTAAGCAAAATTGTTTGTTTGAGATGAATTTTCCAGATTCTACAAGATCCACAAGTGGTGATATGTTTACTGGTACTACTGTAATATTTTTTGTAGTATTTTTTTTTATATAATTTTTCAGAATATTACTTTCTACGACGGATTTTGTTGCCAATATAGCTATCGTGAAAGACTTTGTAATTTTTTCAGCATCACGTAATGGTGGCAGTACTGTTATAATTTTTGATTGATTTTTTAAATAATTTTGAAGTAATAGTGATGGTGTGTTAGAACCCACAACAATTAGATCTGGATTAAATTCATTTCTTAAAGTAAGTATGGTTTTTTGAATTATTTTTCTCAAAGTTGCAGCTGATTTTTTTCCGTATGGAAAGCTCTTATGATCTGCAAAATAGATTATCTCTGATTTTGTCATTTTTTTTAGTTCATTTATAATTGAAAGTGAGCCAAAACCAGAATCAAATACTGCTATTTTGGACATGTAGATCCTATAATTGGTGATTCATTTGTTAGCTAAATTTAGCCCTATGTTGATGATAATATACACCAGCCATTAAGAACGAAATTCTAAACTACGGCGTATGACAAGTTTTGATAAGACTTGGGCACGTCAAGAAACAAGAGGACTGACAGACCGAATTCGTGACACAGTAAAACCAGAAGCTGCACTAAAACCTCGAATCCAGACAGCCGTCAACAAGCTACAAGTTCAAATTTCAAAAATGGACTCTATGCTGACTAGATTAAGAGAAAGAGATCAACAACTATTCAACAGAATAGTTACAGCAATGCAACAACATGACACTACAGCAAGTAGAGTTTTGTCCAATGAATTAGCTGAGATTCGAAAGGTTACAAAGATGCTAGGCAATGCAAGAATGTCACTAGAACAAGTTCAGTTGAGATTAACTACTATCCATGACCTAGGTGATGCAATGATTGCAATAGGTCCAGCAGTAGCTACTATGAAAGGTATGAGATCTTCCTTAGGTAGATTCATGCCAGAAGCAGACTCAGAATTGAACTCTATGACACAGACATTGAATGGTCTTATGGTCGATTCGCTATCTGGAGACGCCTTCAACGTGGAACAAGAAACTACAAACGAAGAGACAGAGAGAATTCTCAGAGAAGCATCTGCAGTTGCAGAGCAACAAATTGGAGATAAATTCCCATCCGTTCCTTCTTCATCAGGACTATCGTCACAAACTACATCTACTTATTAGTTGTAGCTGGCGATATCCATTTCTGTGAAAATTTAGTAATTTTAATTCTTGTCTAGTATTTTGTTTGCTAAAACAAATATTTTGTTCCAATCATACCACTTGAGACGTCCTGTTTGTGTGTTTTGTCTACTTGGATGATAAGAGCAAATTATTTTCCATTCTTTATGTGTAAATGATTTACCATGTACAAATTTGCTGTGTTTTATTTCTAATAGTTTACAACATGAATCAAATGCAATTTTGCCAAGACAGACAATAACTTTAACATTTTTGAGTATGACAAGTTCTTCTTTTAGATATGAAAAACAATTATCAAATTCTTCTTTAAGTGGTTTATTTTCTGGCGGTGCGCATCGTACAGTTGCAGTAATGTAAGCATTAATGAGATTAAAACCGTCATCTAATCTTTGACTGGCTGGTTTTGTTGCAAATCCATTATCAAATAATACTTTTGCAACCCAGTCACCTGAACTATCACCAGTAAACATTCGTCCTGTACGATTTCCACCATGGGCAGCAGGCGCAAGTCCAATAAGTAAGAGTTGAGCCTTTGGATCACCAAAACCAGGCAAGGGTTTACCCCAGTAATTTTCATCTTTGAATCGTTTTACCTTATTTTTTGCTATATTACAGATATACTTGGTTAATCTTGGACACTTTTTGCAATGAATGATTTTGTTGTTTAGTTGTTGTAATGATTTGTTCATCATAACTACATAAAATTGAACATATGTAAAATCAAGTTTTTTTTGCTTTTCTAAAACTATGAGTGAAAGTTTTATCATATAATCTAGAATACTCGTATGAAGAAGGCTGTATCACATCACCAATAATTACAATAGCAGTCTTAATGATCCTTTCAGCACGAACCTTCTTTGTAATGTCTTCAAGTGTTCCAACAATAACTTTTTGGTCTGGCCAGCTTGCTCTGTATACAACTGCTGCTGGAGTTGACTTACTATAACCACCATCAATTGCTTGTTTTACTATTTGAGATAGTAAATGAACACTTAGATAGAATACCATAGTGGCATTATGTTTTGCCAGCTCAGAAATTTTTTCTCGTTCTGGAACTTTGGTTCTTGCTTCTGCACGTGTTATAATAATTGTTTGAGTAACTCCTGGCAGTGTAAGTTGAATTCCAAGTGCAGCTGCTGATGCTAAAAATGATGTTACACCAGGTATAATTTCTGATTCAATTCCTTCTTTTTGAAGATTGTCTATCTGTTCTTTTATTGCTCCATAAATGGTTGGATCACCATCATGTAATCTAACTACAATTTTGTTTTCTTTAGAATTTTTTTGTAAGATTTCAAAAATTTCTTCTCTTACTAGTTTTGCTGCATCATACAATTTTCCTTTTTTACAAAGCTTTAGAATCGGTGATGGAATTAATGAACCTGAATATACCATCACATCTGCTTTTTGAATTAGTTTTTTTGCTTTTACTGTAATAAGATCTGGGTCTCCAGGACCACAGCCGACAAAGTAAACTTTAGGCACGCTTTACCACCATTATTGAGAAATATTTGGTGGTCATGGTTTCTTTAGTAACCTCACCAAGTTTTAGCTTTCTTACAATTTCTTTATCAGTACCAAGATCCTGCCCAATAGCAAATATAGAATCATCAGAAAATCCAGCTTCTTTTAAAAGTTCGATTACCTGATCAAAGTAACGACCATCCTTTAGAAATATCATTGTATCACAATTTTTTGCAAGCTCTTTTACTTTAGAAAGATCATAACATGAAGGAATTACGGCCATTTTTTCACCGCCTTCAGCTAGACTGATTCCCACTTTGGAGGCAAAAGTGAAAATTGAGACAATCCCAGGAATAACAGATATTTTGATTTTGGGATATTTTGTTTCAAGCTCTCGATGTAAATAGATCCAAGTGCTGTATAGGTAAGGATCACCTACTGTAAGATATACCACTTTTTTTCCAGCAAGTACATGTTCTGCTAAAATTTTTGCGTTATTTTCCCACGTAGTTTCAAGTGTTTGTTTATCTTTAACCATTGGAAATATCAAATTCACAATTTCTGGTTTTTTACTCTGATCTAGTATTGATGAGACTACTGAAAGAGCAATACTTGATTTTCCTTCTTTTGAGGTAGGACATAGTATGACATCTGCGTTTTTTATGGCTTTTACAGCCTTGATAGTCAGTAATTCTGGATCACCTGGACCACATCCAACACAAACTAATTCATACATACAAATGCCTATTTGTTCCCAATTAAAAAGCTAAACTTGAGTTAAATTTTTGTTGCTGATATGACAGTAACAGGATTTCGTGCCAACATCATTGTTCCAGTAGATGTCTTACGGCTTTTAGAAATTGTTATTTGGGTTATATCAACTGACGTGAATTTTTTTTCAATGATTCCTAAAATGGAAAATAATGTTTCAATTAGAATTATTCCTATAACAATTCTTCCACCTGATCTTAATTTGGTTTGACACAACTCAACTATTTCTTTTGTGTCACCACCAGTACCGCCAATAAAGATTGCGTCTGCTTGTGGCAGTTTAATAATTTCTTCTTTTGCATTACCTAAAATAACTTCTGCATTAGACAATCCAAACTTTTGTAGATTTTTCTTTGTCAATTCAACAGCTTTAGGATCAAAATCAATAGCATAGATCTTGCCTGTTGATTCTACTTGTAATGCTGCTTCAACGGTTATAGAACCACTGCCACAACCAACATCATAGACAGTATTGCCAAGACCTAATCGTGCCTTGCTAATTTGTATAGCGCGGGTCTCTTCTTTTGTTATAGGTACTTCATCAGAACGCTCAAAGAGTTCATCTGGAATACCTGGTGTTTTATATTTCCACATTGAGACAAGGAATTCGTTTTGGTATTTTAGTACTATGTAAATGGGGTTAGTGGAAAACCACCGTTTCCTCCAGCATGAACAAACGTGTATGTTAGTATCCACATAAACAAGTAAATGAAGATATAGCTACCAATACCTGTTGTAAAAAGTTTCTTTTTGTCAGATGGCGGTAATTGTATTCGCATTCCTTTAGCTATGCCCACAGATGTAATGAAGATGGCAATTAACAATACTATAGATGCAAATCTTCTTTCTTCTCCCTCAAATGGTTCAAATAAAAATGTCGCAAGCGTTCCACCAAGAACTGCAAGTCCTACCCGAATCCAAAATAATATGTCAATTTTTTGTTGTACATCACTCTTATCGGTTTCATTGACAGGCGGTTCTCCTACATGAGGTTCATTTGTAAAATCATCAGAGTCAGGTTTTTTTTCAATTTTCTTTTTAGGGTGTTTCAATGAAATTTCTACGTTGACTCCGAAAAACCTTGTTTAAAATCTTTGGTTAAAAAATTCGAATATGAGGGGTAAGAGTATAATTTCAGACTTACAATTAGGTTACTATGACATTAACAGGAATTGAACTACGATATTTGGTAAATGAGATTTCTGAAAAAACACATGATTACTATGTTAGTAACATATATGGAATTACAAGAGATAGTCTCCTCTTCAAACTGCATCATCCTGAAAAGCAGGATGTTATGTTGATGTTTTCATCTTTTGGGTTATGGAATAGTTCTGTAAGGATAGAACAGATGGAGACAAATAAGCTTCTCAAAATACTACGTGATAATATTTTACGATTAAAATTAACTAAAATTCAGCAAATTGGGGCAGAAAGAATTGTCTACTTAACTTTTAGCGGCTTTGATAAAGAATACGTTCTTGTTGGAGAATTTTTTGGCGATGGTAATATTATTCTGTGCAATAAAGAAATGAAAATTTTAGCTTTATTACATTCAATTGATGTAAGACATCGTAAATTAGGTATTGGATTACAATATGCGCCTCCACCTCAGAACAGTTTAGATGTTTTTAATTTTTATCAAAAAGATTTGGAGGGAATTCTATCTTCAGATATTCAAGTTTCTAAATGGATTGGTAGAACATTAGGATTGCCTACAAAATATGTAGAATATATTTGCAAATTAGCCGAAGTGGATTCCAAGGTTACAGGAAATAATTTAACTAATAATGATATAAAAAAAATTTTTGATGCTATTAAAAAAACAGTTGAAAATATTGTAAAAGGCAACCATGAGCCTGTAATTGTACGAGATGACAAAGTAGATGTTTACCCGTTAAAATTTGATCATAGAAATGAAGAATATACTAGTGTACAAAGTTTTATGATGGGATTAGATATTGTATTTACCGAAACTTTAGTCAATGTTGGAAAGTCCACTAAAACAAATGTTGCTAGTGAGAAAATCACAGAACTTGAAAATAAATTAACAGAACAAACCAAGGCAGTTTCCTTAGTTAACGAAAAATCTTTTGCCATAACAAAAATCGCTAACTCATTACTTGATCTAGTTTCTAAAGGCATATTTTCTATCTCTGATCCTAAACTTCAGAAAACTCTAAAAGATCAGAATTGTACTATTATTAAGGAAAAAGGTAATACATGTTTTCTTATACATGATTCTAAAATTAAGATTGATATTAATTCTTCATTACAGGCTTTGGCATCTGTTTTATTTAATGAGGCAAAACGACAAAAAGCAGCAATTGTATCTATTGAAAGACTACAGAAGAAAACTGAAAAAGATTTAGAAAAACTAAGAAAACAGGTAGAAGTTTCCAAAGATTCCATATCTGTTACAGAGATAAAAAAGAAAAACTGGTACGAACGCTATAGATGGTTCAATACTTCTGATGACACATTAGCAATTGGCGGACGTGATTCGTCATCAAATATGGCAATAATTAGAAAACATCTTGAAAATAGCGATAGAGTGTTTCATGCAGACATTTTCGGCTCGCCATTTTTTATACTAAAAGCTGGCAAGGAAACAACGGATTCTAGTTTGAATGAAGTTGCACATGCAACTGTTTGTTTTAGTAGAGCATGGCGCGAAGCAATGTATGGGCTAAAAGCATTCTGGGTAAATCCTGAACAAGTAAAAAAAGGAGCACCAAGCGGGCAGTTTCTTTCTAAGGGTTCCTTTGTTATTGAGGGTCAACGAAATTATGTCAGGGTTGCTACCCTGAAGTTAGGTGTCGGTCTACTAAAACAAGATGACAGGTATATTGTAGTTTGTGGTCCTCCTACTTGCATTAAAAAAAATTGCATTTGCTATTCAATGATTGAACCTGGTGGATTAGAAATGACAGATGCTGCAAAAAAAATCAAAATCGAGTTTGTAAATATGAAAGGAGATGCGGTAAAATCGATTAGTGTAGATGATTTTGTTCGTGTACTTCCTGCAGGGGAAAGCCATGTTACTGAATCAGGATCAGTGGATAGTGTAGATGAATGAAAGAAAACTAGTTTTTGTTGTAGACGCCATGTATGGAAATCTTGCAAAAAAGCTTCGATTATTTGGATATGATTCATTATATTATGCTGATATTGATGATGACAAGATTTTACAAATTGCAAGAGATGAAGATAGAATACTATTAACAAATGATGTTGCACTTGTAAAAAGATCTTTAAAACAGAATGTGAAAACTGTTCAGATTACAAAGAAAGACGAACTAGAACAGATCCTAGAGATTAATCAAAAATACAATCTTGGAAAATGTGTTGTTACTGGTAATAATTCGCGCTGTCCTTTATGTAATGGTATGTTGCATAAAATTCAGAAGGATCTTATAGTGACTCAGGTTCCTGAAGGTGTTTTAAAACAGACAAATGAGTTCTGGACTTGTGAAAACTGTAAAAAAATCTATTGGGAAGGAACACATCAGATTCTGATGGAAAAGAACTAGTAAAAGTAGCTAGGCTTATTGTAACTGAATTTCTTACCAATAAAAACAAGAAGAAATTATCTGATGATTTTCAGTCTAGGTTTTCTTTCAAGTCTGGAGTGTTTGTGACATTAAATGATAGATCTGGCTTGAGAGGATGTATTGGGTTTCCGCTTCCACAAAAAAGACTATGTGATGCACTAGTAGATGCGGCTATATCAGCCGCAACTGAGGACCCTCGTTTTTCTGAGGTAAAATCATCTGAGCTTGATAAAATAACTTTTGAGGTGACCGTTTTAACGCCTCCAATAGAAATCAAAGTTTCAGATCCGTTAGAGTATCCTACTCAAATCAAAGTAGGTCGTGATGGTTTGATTGTAAAACATGGTGTTTATTCAGGATTACTTCTTCCCCAAGTTCCTGTAGAATA
>JACOWO010000198.1 GCA_016176745.1 Nitrosopumilales archaeon | reverse complement strand
AGTACTTGCTTTGACTGCTGGGTTTTACACAATAGGTGTAGATATTTTTAGAATTTCACTTCTCAGAAAAACTATAGCAAAGATGGGTGGTGAAACACTCAAGGCCGACTTTTACCACGCATTCATGGATCTAGGCTCGACAATTATTGCAATAATTGGTATTGTACTAGTTACGATTGGGTTCTATTATGGCGACTTTATTGCAGCGCTGATTTTAGGTGTGCTGCTGGCATATCTTAGCCTAAAGCTAATCTACAAAACATCTTCTGATTTGACTGATATAATCTCGCCAGACTTGGTAAGCCAAGTAAGGGCAATTGTTTCAAAAACAGATGATGTCGTAGGCACAGGAGCAATTCTTATGCGAAAATCAGGTGATACCATGTTTGCCGATATCACAATATCGCTTCGTGCCGATGTTAGCTTTGACAAGGCACATGAAATCAGCAGTAGAGTTGAAGGTAACATAAAAAATTCCATGCCAAACCTAAAAACTACAATTCATTTTGAGCCAAGTTGGAATGATGTACCACGTGACTCTAAAATACATGAGCTAGTCTCATCAATGAAAGGTGTAAAGGGTGTTCACAATGTTAGCTCCTACTCATCTGAAAAAAAAATTTTTGGCAGTCTTCATGTAATGGTTGATAGAGAAATAAATCTAGAACAAGCTCACAAGATCTCAGAGATTATAGAAGAAAATATTCAAAAAAATATACCAGAAATTGATCATGTTACAATTCATCTAGAGCCTTATGTTACACTTCCACAAACTTTCAAAGTTGAAAAAAAAGAAACAGAAAAAATTGCAAACCTAATCAACGAATATTCTGAAATAAAAAAAGTTGGGCGAATTGTAGCACTTAATTTCAAAGATATGCTAAAGATTGATGTCGACTGTTCTTTTGATAAGAACCTGTCAATTGAAAATGTACATGATCTAACATCACAACTTGAACAAAAAATTAAAAGTCATTTCAAAAATGCGATCATTACAATACATCCAGAACCGCTTTAGATCAAAATACTTGTAAGATACATTACAAGCATGCCAACAGCAAGACCTGAAACAACTGCTGCACTTGATAGTTTTTTGTCGCCTTCATCTTGCAACCATTTAATCAAAATCACAATTACCTGAAATATTGCGCCAGCACCAATTGATAAAAATATAATTGCGGTAAATGGCGAGTAAACAAAGCCGCCAATCCATGCACCAAAGATTGCAGGAGCGCCTGCCAAAATACCTAATCCTGCAAGAAGCCTAATCATTAGCTTTCCTTTTGCAAGAGGTGATGCGATTGCAATTCCTTCTGTGGTGTTATGAATTGCAAAGCCTACAATCAAAAATGTGCTTAGTGCTACCTGCCCAAGCCCAATTGCAGCTCCAATTGCCAAGCCTTCACCAAAGTTGTGAAGGCCAATTCCAATTGAAATCATCAAGGCAACTGCAACAGGCTTTGTCATACGGCCAAG
>JACOWO010000206.1 GCA_016176745.1 Nitrosopumilales archaeon | reverse complement strand
GCAATTTTTGTAATATGATATTTTTTCAAATATGGAATTGATGATAACAGAGAAGGACCAGCGCCAACCACAAAAACGGTTTTTTTGTTGATTAATACTTTTAACTTTTTTGTAGATGATTTTTTTAAAATAGCATTTAATTTTTTGGCAGACTCGATATCGCTTTTCTTATCATATCCAAACTCGCGTAATATTTTGGCATATTTTTGTTCCCAACCTGAAATTGTCATATGACTCAAATTGACAGTCTTTATCATAAATGATGTGAATAAGCTAGGGACTATACATGTCGGAAGTTCAAATCCAGTAAGAATAATGGGAATCATAAATACTAGTCCAGAATCATTTTACAAAAAATCAATTGCAAGTGGACTACGACTTGCAGCTGTTGCAAAGCAGATGGAAGAGCAAGGCGCAGACTTTATCGACGTTGGTGGGATGTCAACTGCGCCATATCTTTCAACTATGGTTTCAGAAAAAACAGAATTAAAACGCGTAACTGATGCAATAAAAATAATTCAAAAGGTCTCAAATCTGCCAATCTCTGTAGATACATGTAGTGCAATCGTTGCAAAAGGGGCACTAAAAGAAGGTGTAGAGATACTAAACGACATTTCCGGATTAAAATACGACAAAGTCATGCTTGATGTTGTATCAAGATATCAGCCATCGCTTGTTCTGTGTGCACATAGCAAAAAACCAGTGAAAGGAAATAACATAACAAAAACTAGAGAATTGTTAAGGCAAAGCCTTGATCTTGCAAAGGCAGCAGGAATTTCTAGAAAAAATATTGTACTAGATCCAGCAATCGGATTTTTTAGAAGATCAGGAACTGGTCCATTTTTTACAAAAATAAATTCTGACTGGGTTGAGCGCGATCTTTTGATCTTGCAAAACCTGCGCTTGTTAAAATCCGGTCAACCATTACTTGTCTCTGTTTCAAACAAATCGTTTATTGGAAAACTTTTGAAAAAAGAAGATCCATCTCATTTGGATATAAGAGAAGGACTGACCTTTGATGATGTTCTCCTAGTTCCCAAATATTCTAACATTACAAGCAGATCCCAGACCAGTCTTGCAACAAAGCTGTCGCGAAACATCTCACTTAACATTCCTCTTGTTAGCGCAAACATGGATACAGTAACAGAATCTACCATGGCAGTTGTAATGGCTCGCGAAGGTGGAATTGGAATAATTCATCGATTTCTTACAATAAAAGAAGAGGTAAACGAAATCCTAAAGACAAAACGATCAGGCAGTGTAATGATCGAAAAACCATATGTCATAGGGCCAGACCAAACAGTAAACGAAGCAATCGAATACATGCAAGAAAAGGGAGTATCTGGCCTTTTAGTAGCAAACGGGGAATCAAAGCTTGCTTGCAGGAATACTGACATCACGAGATGTACAGTTTGCAGACTCGTCTCATCTTGTAAAAGATGTTATGACAAAGGACGTGATAACTGCAAAACCAGGAATCAGTCTTGGTGATGCAAAAGACATTTTACAAAAACATAGAATAGAAAAACTCCCACTAGTTGATGAAAAACAAATCATCAAAGGGCTGATAACAAGTAAAGACATCATAGAACGGGAAAACTTTCCGTCTGCATCAAAGGACAAAAAGGGAAGGCCACTTGTTGGAGCCGCAGTTGGAGTAAAAGGTGACTTTATGGAAAGAGCAGAGGCGCTTATGGAAGCAGAAGCTGACATTATTGTTGTAGATATTGCACATGGACACAGCGAAAATGCACTAAGTACGGTTCGGCATCTAAAGAAGGCATTTCCAAACTGTGAGCTGCTTGCAGGAAATGTGGCCACTGCAAAAGGAGCAGAGGATCTCATAAAGGCAGGAGTTGATGCAGTAAAGGTAGGAGTAGGCTCTGGCTCAATATGCATTACACGTGTTGTTACAGGCTCTGGTGTTCCGCAACTAACTGCTGTTATGGATTGTGCAAAGGTTGGAAAAGAATACGATATACCAGTAATTTCAGATGGTGGTACAAGAACATCAGGTGACGTGACAAAGGCACTGGCAGCAGGAGCATCATCTGTAATGATTGGAAGCCTCTTTGGAGGAACAGATGAAAGCCCAGGCTCTACAATAATGAAAAACGGTAAGAGATTCAAAATATATCGTGGCATGGCATCGCTTACTGCCTCTTTGGGCAGAAAATCAAAGGAATCCGGTTTTGTCTCACTTGATGATGATCTTAACGACTATGTGGCAGAAGGAGTAGAGGCAATGGTTCCATACAAGGGAAGTGTTACCGATATCATAAAACAGCTAACAGGTGGGATACGTTCAGGTCTTAGCTACTGTGGAGCTCATAATATACAACAAATGCAAGAAAATGCCGAGTTTATCAAAATGTCATCTGCAGGTTTTGTTGAAAGCCAACCACATGATGTCTCTTTGATGTAGTTAGTTTTTTATCTATCAAAACAAGAGATTTTTTGTGTTTACAAAAAGGACTATAATCGGAATAGGCGCAGGACTTACAATTTCAGCAATAGGCGTAGTTGCCCTTATCACATCAATTGGAATTCAAAGTATCAATGTTAATGAGACAGTAGCAGTAGGAGATAAGACATCTTTTGCGTTTAATGCCCCGGCTGGCGTAAAAGAAAATCTGTTGATAAAAGGAAGTTCCTTTCATGTGACGTTAACGACACCAGGTGATGGTATGCAGATAACAGAACAAGAGTTCAAAGGAGAGAAACCTCTCAGCTGGATAGTTTCAGAAGTGGGCCAAAACAAACTTGATATTGTAAACAAGGGCGATTCTGAGCTAAAACTAGAGGGAACATTTGAGGTTTCAAGCGATCCTATATTGTTTACATATCACATTTTGGTAATTACT
>JACOWO010000114.1 GCA_016176745.1 Nitrosopumilales archaeon | reverse complement strand
AAAAAATGCCAGATCCTCTAGCAGCTGCTACACTAGTTGATGCAGTAAATAGGCTGTATGGAACAAAGATAGACATATCAGAGCTTGTCAAAGAAAAAGAAAAGATAGGATCAGACTTTAAAGAGCTTTCAGAAAGCTATATCGAACACAGAAAAACGCTTTCTGGCATGTATATGTAGATTGAATTATCCAAATTCTTTTATTCAAAACAATTGAGCATCAACTTATGACACTAACATACAAAAAAGTAGGCGTAAATGTTCAAAATATAAAAAAAAGTCAAAAAGAGATTGGCCGCATTATTGCATCAACACATAATCTACAAAAAAATGTACGAGTCAAACATGGTTTTGGTCATTATGCGGGAATTGTCACAGTTTCTGATAAGATAACGCTTGCAATGCATACTGATGGTGTTGGAACAAAGGTATTGATTGCCAACATGATGAAAAAATACGATACTGTTGGAATAGACTGTATTGCTATGAATGTAAATGACATAATTTGTGTTGGTGCAACGCCGATTTCCTTTGTTGATTATATTGCGGCAAATAAAAATGACAAAAAAATATTCTCGCAGATCACAAAAGGACTTGTAAAGGGAGCAAAATTAGCCCAGGTTCCAATTGTTGGCGGAGAAACAGCCATTATGCCAGACTTATTTGCTGGAAAGGACTTTACTTTTGATCTGTCCGGAATGGTAGTTGGCATGCTACCAAAAAGAAAACTAGTGCTTGGAAATTCAATAACTAGAGGCGATGTAATAATTGGCATAAAAAGCAGTGGTCTTCACTCAAATGGATATTCATTAGCAAGAAAAGTTTTGCTTTCAAAATATTCAATAAAAGACAAGATAAAAGGAATCGGCAGTCTTGGAAATGCACTTTTAACTCCGACTCAGATTTATGTAAAACCAATTTTAGAGGTGATTAAAAAATGCAAGGTCCATGGCCTTGCTCACATAACTGGTGGCTCTTTTACAAAGCTGCTTAGACTAAAAAAAATAGGCTATGATCTTTCCAATATGCCTCAAATCCCACCCATCATGCAGTTAATCGAAGATAAAGGAGTAAAAAATGATGAGATGTATAAGACGTTTAATATGGGAATAGGCTTTTGCATAATCGCACCAAAGGATGAAGCAAGTAAAATCAATTCAATCATAAAAAAACACAGACTTCAAAGCCAAGAAATTGGAAAAATCACAAGCAATGTAGGAGTTTTTGTAAACTCTAAAAGAATTGCATGATAATAGACAAATTTGATGCAATTTTTGACTAATAATCGCCTTATACTATGTATGACTATCAGGAGATAATTTGGGCATAGAGTCGCATTTTATTCAGACAATAATAGGAGTAGGAATCTTGCTATTTGCTGCCAAACTTATGGCAGAGCTTTTCTTACGATTGAAACTGCCAATAGTTTTGGGAGAATTGTTGGCGGGTATGATTGTTGGTCCTTTTGCATTAGGTGCATTTCTTGTTTTTGATGGTCAACCATTGTTAAAGATTGATGGTGAGTTGAGAATTTTAGGAGAGATTGGCGCAATCGTAATTTTATTCATAGCAGGTTTGCACGTTACTCCAAGGGAGTTTTTGAAAGGAGGAAAAGCGGCATTTACTGTTGGGGCTTGTGGGGTAGTAGTTCCTTTCTTTATTGGATTTATTGTCTTTGAATTATTTGGCTTTGATGCATTCCAATCAATGCTTATAGCTACTGCACTTACCGCCACAAGTGTCGCAATATCAATACAGGTACTTCGAGAGTTTGGAAAACTTGATACCCCTGAAGCACGTCTTATAATAGGTGCGGCAATAGCAGACGACATACTTGCAATTGCGGTTTTGTCTGTTGTAAGCTCACTTGGTGGCGAAAGTACGGGCATCATATCAATTGATCCCATTCAAGTGATCGTTGTAATATTGCAGGTTCTTGGCTTTTTTGCTGCACTGCTGATTGGTTCTGTGTTAATAGTTCCAAGGATAGTAGCAAGAAAGCTTTGGAAAGCTGAAGGCAGCATTGAAGCAATTGCGACAGCATCTTTCTTTGGCGCTGCTGCTTTAGCAGCATCAATTGGGCTTTCACCAATTGTTGGAGCATTTGCAGTAGGAATGGCTTTGTCCTCAAGTAAGGTAATTGAGAAAATTGAAAATTACATAAGCAAGCTTGGGCTGATATTTGCGCCTCTTTTCTTTGCCTTTATTGGTGCACAAGTAGACTTTAGAGGAATTAACACAGAGATCTTGCTACTAAGTGGCATAATGATTGTGGTGGCAGTTGTGACAAAATTCTTTGGTTGTGGTTTGCCCTCAATGATATTTCTCAAAGACAAAAAAAAATCTATGCGGGTAGGTGTTGGAATGATCTCAAGGGGAGAAGTTGGCCTAATTATCGCAGGCATAGGAGTAACGTCTGGCGTACTTGCATCAAATGTTTATTCTACTATAGTGATAATGGTTGCTGCAACAACGATAATTGCTCCAATATGGCTCAAGACATTATACAAAAAAGAATTGGCAAAATGAGGCTAACTTCATTTTTTGATTTATATTAAACAGTGTTGCGCACAGGATATGAAATTTATTAATTTTCTATATACAACGATAAAAAAATCATATGTTTATTCAACACATTCACAAACATTCTTTTAAAATTAAATCTCAAGCCACAAGATGATATAGAATGAGTGCATCAAAAGGGTTTGAAAAAAACAAAAAAAAGATCATAGGCCTTGTGGTTTTAGTAGTACTTGCTGCTATCATTATGTTAATACCTGATCTGGCAGGTTACAAGGCTAGCCTAGCGCTAAAACTTTCTGCAATAACACTCCTATCGGTATATGTTGTTCTTTCCTTTGAGATTGTTCATAGAACTGCTATTGCGTTGACTGGCGCTATAGCTATAATCATAGTTGGCATAACTACAGGCCTTTTTCCAGCCACAAGCAGTTTTGAATTTGCCGTAGATTCAATCGACTTTAACACGATTGGACTTTTGCTTGGCATGATGATTATTGTTGTTGTTATGGCAGAATCTGGTGTTTTCCAATACATAGGAATCAAGATGTGTAAGGCGTCCAAGGGAAACTTGTGGAAATTGCTTGTCTTGATGTGTACCTTTACTGCTGTCACGTCAATGCTCATAGACAATGTTACAACGATTTTGCTTATGGTTCCTGTCACCATCTCTGTGTTTAGGCTTTTCAAGTTGTCCCCAATTCCGTTTATCTTAGCTCAAGTTTTCATGTCTAATGTAGGCGGTACTGCTACTCTTGTTGGGGACCCTCCCAACATAATGATTGGTTCTGCTGCAAATATCGATTTTAATGCATTCATAATTCACATGGGACCCACTATAGCAATCTCGCTTGTTTGCTCTATGATTATGTTAAAGTTTATGTTTAGAAAAGAGATATCTGCAAAGCCTCAAAATCTTGAAATCCTAATGACTGAAAATGAAAATTTGCTAATTAAGGATAAAGGGTTACTAAAAAAATCAGCAGGAATATTGTTTTGTGTCATAGTGCTTTTTGTTATTCATGGCACTATTCACATACAACCTTCTCTAATTGCTCTAGGCGGCGCAGGAATTTTATTAATTATAACAAGAGTAAAACTTGAAAAGATATTTCAGGAAGTTGATTGGAGCACACTCATATTTTTTGCAGGGCTATTCATAATAATCAGCGGAACAGAAAGAGCTGGACTAATCGATATAATGTCAAATGCAACACTAAATGCAACTGGCGGAGATCCTATGACTACATTCTTTCTGATAATAGGGTCATCTGCTTTTGCTAGCGCCATAGTTGATAATATTCCATTTGCAGCTACGATGATACCATTAATTACAAACATAATCCAAAATGAAACTATAGGATCCGCTTTTGGAAGCTTTATGATAAATCCATTGTGGTGGGCTTTATCGTTAGGGGTAGGATTAGGTGGAAATGGTACGCTTATTGGATCTAGTGCAGGAGTAGTTTCTGTTGGTTTGGCAGAAAAACAAGGGTATTACATTACCTTTAATAAATTCCTCAAAATGGGTTTGCCTTTTATGATAGTAAGCGTGGCAGTTGGAAGCATAGTGTTGTGGGCAGATGTGATATTACGACTAGGTTAAGCACAAAATAGAAGACGCGATTAACTTTACTGAAAAATCATTAGCAAAAAGAAGATAATTACTCAAAAAAACGAATACAATTTATTTAATTTGTATCTGAAGTTACTTTACAAAAATGACAAAAAATAATTCTACATTCTCAACGGCATGTTCTGAAATTTCTCAAAATCTCTTATTAATTCAGGTACCCACAAAAAAGAAGGTAAAATCCGAAATCAAAAAGATTTGCACAAAATATTCACTTGAAAGAATTCCCAGAAATTATGAAATACTTTCAACAGTTACTGGCAAAGAGTTTATGAAATTACAAAATGTTTTGTTAAAAAAACCTGTCAAGACAGCATCAGGTGTTGCAGTTATTGCGTTAATGCCAAAGCCGTATGCATGTCCGCATGGTAGATGTACGTACTGTCCAGGAGGCATCGAGTTCAATACACCAAACAGCTATACAGGCAAAGAGCCCCTAGCCATTAGTGCTATTGAGAGTCAATATGATCCAAAAAAGCAGATACTGTCAAAACTTGAAAAATTATTGGTTTATGGTCATGACGTAACAAAGCTAGAGCTTGTAATTGTTGGCGGAACATTTCCTTTTATGCCAATACAGTATCAAGAAAATTTCATAAAATCTTGTTATGATGCATTAAATGGTTTTAACTCGACAACACTAGAGGGTGCAAAGAAAAACAACGAACATGCCACAATTAGAAATGTAGGATTTACAGTTGAGACAAAGCCAGACTATTGCAAAAAAGAACATGTAGATACAATGCTACAATTTGGAATTACTAGAGTTGAGATTGGAGTACAAAGCTTGCATGAAAGTGTTTATAAAATTGTAAACCGCGGACATGACCTAAATGATGTGATAGAATCATTCCAGATTGCTAAAGATGCTGGCTACAAAATAGTTGCTCACATGATGCCGGGTTTGCCAACTATGACGCCTCATGATGACATTTCTGACTTTATGATGCTTTTTTCGGATCCACGCTTCAAACCAGACATGTTAAAGATTTATCCATCACTAGTGTTGGAAAACACTCCACTTTACAATGACTATCTTGAAGGAAAATACAAGCCATATTCAGATGAAGAACTTGTTACAGTATTAACTGAAATCAAAAAGAACGTTCCACGTTGGGTAAGAATAATGCGTGTTCAGCGTGAAATATCACAAGAAGAAATTATGGCAGGACAAAAACTTGGCAACTTGCGCCAGATTGTACATAAAAATTTGCAAAAGCAAAATCTTAGCTGCAAATGTATTAGATGCAGAGAGGCTGGGCTATCAGAAATAGCTGTTACATTTGATGATCTAAGATTAAATCGTGAAAACTATACATCCTCAGGAGGTAGTGAGGTTTTTCTTTCCTTTGATGATTCAGATGACAGGATTTATGGTTTTGTGAGATTACGTCATCCAAGCAATAAGGCTCACCGAAAGGAAATAACAGACAAGACATGCATCGTACGTGAGCTTCATGTGTATGGTAAATCACTAAAAATAGGAAACCATGAAAAAGACAGCATTCAGCACTCTGGTTTAGGAAAAAAATTGATGAGTGAAGCTGAAAAAATATCAAAAGAAGAGTTTGGCGCAAACAGGATCCTAGTCATAAGTGTGAAAGAGAAAAATCGCTCGGAAGAAACACAAAACTATTAAAAGTTGAGAGCGGTCTTGGCGCATCAGGCATACCACATATTGGCAGTTTAGGTGATGCCGTACGTGCCTATGGGGTAAAGCTTGCACTAGAAAATTTTGGTTACAAGTCAGATCTTGTAGCATATTCTGATGACCTAGATGGATTAAGAAAAATTCCAGAAGGTTTTCCTTCTTCACTTGATGAGCATCTTGCAAAACCAGTATCCCTTATTCCTGACCCGTTTGGCTGTCATGAGTCATATGGAATGCACATGAGTAGTCTTTTGTTAGAAGGCCTTGACAGGCTTGGCATAAGTTATGAATTCAAGCGGGCATATGATACATATCAAAAAGGACTGCTAAAAGAGCAAATTCACACCATATTGATCAATAGTGAAAAGATAGGAAATAAAATTGAAGAACTAGTAGGTCAGGAAAAATATCAAAAATTTTTGCCTTACTTTCCTGTTTGCTCAAACTGCAATAGATTGTACACAGCAGAAGCCTATGAATATCTACAAGATGAAAAAAAAATCAGATACAAATGCCAAGATGCTCTGATAGGTTCAAAAAACCTCAAGGGATGCGGCAACGACGGCATAGCAGATATTACAAAAGACCTTGGCAAGCTTGCATGGAAAGTAGAATTTGCAGCTAGATGGCAGGCATTTGATATACGATTTGAGGCATATGGAAAGGACATTATGGATTCTGTAAAGGTAAATGACTGGGTCTCAGATGAGATATTAAAATTTCCTCATCCACATCATGTAAAGTATGAGATGTTCTTAGACAAGGGTGGCAAAAAGATTTCAAAATCTCTTGGAAATGTAGTTACGGCACAGAACTGGCTAAAATATGGAACGCCAAAATCGATTCTCTTATTACTTTACAAAAGAATTACTGGCGCACGAGAGCTAGGATTTGAGGACATCCCATCACTTATGGATGAGTATAATGAATTGGAAGACATATTTTTTGGCAAAATCAAGCTTGATAATGAAGCAAAGGTTGTAAAAACAAAGGGACTTTATCAATATGTAAACCTGTTAAAACCACCAAAAAATCCTTCACAACATGTAAGTTACAGGCTTTTAATTGAGATATGTAAAATTTTCAAAGAAGATAGAATACAGCGTGTTACAAAAAAACTGCTCGATTATGGAACAATCAAAAATGTTGATCCGCAGATAGAAGAATTAATTGTTTTAGCTGGTAATTTTGCAGATGCTTTTGATACTCAACAAAAAATTGAAATTAATCTTGATAATACTATCAAAAAAGCACTAAAAGAGATAGCTGATTTTCTTTCCACTGAAAACGAACAGCAGGACATTCAAAATTCAATATACCAAATTTCTAAAGATAATAACATTGAACCGAAAGACTTGTTCAAAACACTTTATCAGATAATCCTTTCAACCAATCGAGGTCCCCGTATTGGGCCGTTCATAAATGATATTGGTAGGAAAAAGATTGCACAAACTCTATACAGTTATGTTCAATAAAAGAACTGCTTTGGCACATAGTGAACATAATAAACCAAGAAAAAGCGGTGGTTTTTTTCTTATAATTTTAGGTGCGCTCATATTCATGCTGGCACCAATAACCTTTAGCGAGTCGCCACAAACAGGAATAGGTTTCATAGTATTGGGATTTATCGTAGGAGGAATTGGCTTTTATCTTAATTTTATAAAAAAAAGGAAGTGAGTTGAAAAATGGGATTGTTTAAGCGCTTAAAAAAACAAGAAGAGCCTGAGGATGTATTAATTAAAAAAGAATCAGACATCCCAGTCGTAAAAAACCAAGAAGGTGTTCTAAAGGAACACGTACAAGGCGAATCAGATTATCTAGGAAAAGAAATCCAAACAAATACTGAGCGTCTTAATTCAATTTTGCAAAAACTGGCAAATGTAAAAGAAGAATATGATCAAGTTGTTGGAAATTTAATGTCCTCAAAAAAGGAAATGAATCAAAAAAAGATAGAGATTGAGACAATAAAAAAAGAGTATGCAGAACTGCAAACTAGACTAGACTCTGCCAAATCAGAACACAATATAGCAAAATCAACACTAGATGAGCTCAACGAGGCAAACTTGAAGCTTGCCTCCATAAAATCACAAATCGCACAACACAAAGAAGATCTAGAAAAGTTAGAGTCACAACCATCTCAGTCTCAGGTAGAATCAGCTCAAGTGACAGAAAAGTATGAACAGGTAAAATCTGAACTTGCAAAAGCCAAGTCCGAGGTAGATTTAGCAAGGCAACAGCTTCAGTATTTGAAAGACGAAAGTGACAACAAAAAACATGAAATCGAAGCTGCAAAAAAGGATCTTAAACTTTTAGAAAATGATCTTTACAGTGCAGGAAGGGGGGGAGCATCAAAAAATGTGATAGAGGCAGCAAGTGCTGTGGTAGCATCAACTAACGCAAAATTGCAAAAGGCGCAAAAAGAGATCGAGGTTTTAAAACAGGCAATAGAACGTGAGCGTAATGAGCATCTAAAAACAAAAAAACAGTTAGACGAACTACAAAAATCAAAAAAACAAAAATCCTAAGAAATTAGAAATCATCGCATAAGGTCTGCTACGATTCCATATAGAAGATAAAATGCTATTCCGCCTCCTATTATTGCAATCCAAATTGCAATGTTTTTTTTATTTACCAATGCTTTATTCATCAAAAAATACAGTAAATGAATGTTTTACGCGATACATTGAGAACAGCTGAACTTAATTTCAAGTTGAGCCAAATGTTTGTGTGTCAAAACTAAAAAGCATAAGAAATGTAGTTGGTTTTGTATTAAGTGGACTTGTAGCAATAATTGTTGGTTGTTTTATGTTAAGAGGAACAATGCATTTGTGGGATAATCAAGACAAAAAAAATCAAACCAAAGATAACAAAGAATAGTTTATGATGATAATGCGGTAAGAAATTACCCAGTGAGCTAAAATACTAGATTTTCTTTATTTTGTTATGGTTGGACCACGCGATGGCGGTTTTGGATTTGATCAGTCAAAAAAATATTCAAAAGTAGATAACATAGATCAAATTTGCGCCCAATGTCAAGCAGGACAACATAAAAAATGTCTTGCAAAAAGCAAACAAGTGCCAAGTTGCGAATGTGAGTATTGTATCATATATGGTTAAAATCTAAATTTTCTAAATATGATATGCCATAATGTAGAATCTGGATGCTTTCACGATAAGGCAATACATCAAGACGGCAAAGACAAATGTCTAGTAAAAGGTTGTAAGTGTGAGTCTTATCAAAAATAAAAAAATTATGGTAGTTTGATTATACCTTTTTCTATTAGATATTCAATTCCACTAAGATAATCATCTTGCGTGATAAGACCATTCGCCCACCAGTCAGCATTGTTTCTAATCCATGATGGCACTCTTTTTTCTGATTTGCCTTCTTGTATATTTGATGGCGAGATTATTTTTTCGTTGATAAGATATTGAATTCCGTTAAGAAATGTGTTATCGTCTGTTTTTTTATCAATCCATGCCCTTACATTATTTTTTAACCAGTCAGGAACTTTTGCGTCAACTCTCGGAGTAGCACTTGTGCTTTGTGTAAATGTTAGCCCAAAGATGTTTGGTTTACCTGATGAGTCTAGCGCATCATGATATTTGACTTCGATACTTCCGCCAGCAGGTGAAATTAGCTGTGCTCCATTGCTGTTACAGATTTGTGTTGGCATTTTAAAGATCCCCTCAAAAATTCCAGTAGATGGGCCTGTTTCAACAAGTGTAAAACCAGTAGAGGCAAGACCACCTGTTTCAACACCACTTATAGTACAACGCTTGTATCTAGCATCTTTGATTTTTATTTCTAATAGCAAATTGCCACCCTGATCAATAACAGTATCTACATTGTCAGAATTTGGATCATTTGATGTTAGATAAATATCGATTCTGTCATGTTTTTGGTTAAGGTCAGGATCCATCAATATCACCTTCACTGGTTGGCCAAAACGAAATGTTCTTTGGTTTAGTGTAACTTTTCCATCATTTGTT
>JACOWO010000113.1 GCA_016176745.1 Nitrosopumilales archaeon | reverse complement strand
CTGGTGGATGGTGATGGTTATACTAAAGCTCAATCAAAAGCGCTTGAAAAAAATACGGCATTAGATATTTTTAAAAAAATTAGAACATCTGGCATTGAAGAATATTCTGGAGACAAAGTCTCGATATGGACAGAATCATATCCAACAGTACAAAACAAAACTAGTTAGGGAATTATTATTTCTGTTCCTACTGGAATTCCTTTGATAGCTTTTTCAAGTTTTTTTATGTCTGCCTTTAGGACTCGTGTTTTGATTTTTGAGCGTTCAATTACTTTGAGTGCTACAATGTCCATTAAATCATAACCGCCTGCAACAAAATCTTCATGTATTAGCAACCGACGAAGACTTTTTAGATCAACTCGCTTGAATTTTTTTGCATTTTTGTTCTTGTTTGGATCAGAATCATAGATGCCATCAACATCTGTTGCGTTCAAAAATACTGTGGCATGTATTTTTTCTGCAATTAATGCAGCAGTTGCATTGGTACTCTGACCTGGATGTAATCCACCTGTAACTACGATTAATCCACTATCTACAGCATGCCTGACTTCTTGCAAATTTGTAGGAGGATGAGGATAGGCTTTGTTTTTTAGTGCATAAATGAGCAGTTTTGCGTTTAATCGCGATACCTCGATTCCCAGTTCATCTAGTGTTGATTCATCTGCGCCTGATAATCTGGCATGAGAAATGTAATGACGTGCAATTTTGCCACCGCCTGCAACTACTACTGGCTGACATATTTTGCTAATTTTTACCAAAAATGTAGCATAATCTTTGAGAGTTTTGGTACTATCCATTCCAAAAACTTTTCCTGATAATTTGATTACAATTCTTTTTTTCATTGCGGTATCAACGAGGTTGACTTTGCTGCAATTTCAACTTTCTTTCTATTTTCTTTTGTTGTGTAAATTCGTAGTATATTCATAAACCCTGACATAGCTGAGACTAGTGGAATTTTTGATATGGGGATTTGTTCTGCGACTAGTCTATTTTTGTCTCGTGATGTCAGAATTATAAACTGAGACTCTTTTTTTGCTGGATTTAATGGGATGGATGGAGTAATCGAGCTGTCTACAAAAATTTCTCCGCTGTCTACTTTGGATTTTTTTGCCAAGTCTTCTTTTAGCTGACTAGTTTTTATCTTTCCCAAATTTGTTTTGCTGGTAAAAATTCGCTCATACACACATTTGAACAGGTCTCGGTTTTGGTAATTTTGCGCTATTTTTTTAGCTCTTTTTAGCTCAGAGCTAGTTCCAGTCAGATTGATCAGCTGTGTTACTACATAATCATCTGTAAGTTTTACATAATCATCCAAGTCTAGTGAGGTAAATCCTAGCTCAGAGTCTGCTAGCTTGATTGATTCAAGTAGCATCACTTCTGCGGCACGCACAGTTTTGTGAAAATAAACAGCCTTGAACATTTGGTATCGTGAATGCACCATTGACTCAAATGAATAGAGCGCAGATTTTTCAAGTGCTAATTTGTTTTTGTAGACATCAAGTGATTGTGTTATTCTTTTATGATCAATTTTTGCATGCTCTGCTCCTGTAAAATAGCCGTCACGTGGAAGATAATCCATCAGATCAGCACTCAGAGAACCAGAAAGCATCTCATTCATGAATTGAAATTTTGATTCGCCAAATGCAAGTTTTGCAATAAATTTTTTATCAAAACCTGTTTTTGATAAGAGATCACCTATCTCTGTTTTTGTTATTAGATCTTTGCCAATGTTTTCGTGAGTAGCTTTCTTTTTTTGCTGCAAGACTTCCTCAAAAAGATGTGAAAATGGGCCGTGGCCTATATCATGTAGTAGAGCTGCAATACGCAAATTATCGATTTGATCCAAGTCAAGAATTCCTTTTTCATGTAATGTCTGACCTGCCCTTGCAGCAATGTGCATTACACCAAGTGAATGCTCAAATCTGCTATGCTGTGCACTTGGATATGTCAGGTGTGCGCCAGAAAGCTGTCGTATTCTTCGCAACCGCTGAAAAATTGGATTATCTATAATTTTTAGCTCCGAGTCAGAGACTCTGATAAAGTCATGGATTGGATCAATAATGTCTAGATATTTTTTTTTCATAGTCGCTTTGAAACTATTTTCATAATAGAGTGATGGATTTCTTGTTTTGTTCCACTTGCATCAACTAGCTTCCAGCCAAATCTTTTTGCCAAGAGTCGATATGTCTTTGAAATTTTTTGTGAAAAGTCTTTATTTTTTTCAAATCTATCACGCTGCGATTTTTTGCGAACAAATGACTCTTTTTGTGTAACATCTAAAACTATTACGAGATTTGACTTTGGAAGACCTTTGTCCAGACTTTCTAGCCAACTTAGATTCATGCCATTTACAAATCCATAGACAAAGTTGGATTCATAGTACCTGTTCATAATTACAACAGAATTCTTTGAGTTAGCTTTTTTGATTTCGTTTAACTTTTCCCATCTATTTGCAGCTAGAAGGCAGTGGATTACTTGAGGAGGATAGCTTCGTTTCCCATGAAGGTATCTGTCTATTTCTTTTCCTATGGGCGTTGTATAGTATGGAAAGCTGAAAATTTTTGTTTTGATTCTTTTTTTTGCTAGTGCGTTAGCAAGCAGTTGGGATTGGGTCTTTTTTCCTGCCTGATCTCCACCTTCAATTGTAATAATCATGTGTGTAATCAGAGAATAATTTGATTAATTAAAAATCTATCAGAATTAGTGCGATTTTCACAATATGATGTTAGTGTTCCTTATTTCCTACTTTGCAATTATTCCAATATCCATGTGATTATTCATCATTGACATCATGGGTTTTCCTTCTGGTATGACATGAGTGTGCATTGTATAGTATCCTTTGTCGGTTGGAGTAAATTTCACTAGATACTTGCCAGAACCCATGTTTTCTGCATTAGACATTCTTTCCATCATGTCCATCATTGTCATCTTATTCATTGATGCCATTGGTGCACCTTTCTCTATGTGAAGGATTACGTCTGCGTTGGCTAGTGGCTTGTTTGTCTTTTTATCTAAAACTAAGATAGTAATTTTAGATTCTTTTCCGACCTTTGCTACCTGACCAGTGGCTTTTATTATAACATCTTGTGGAACACTGTTCATCATTGTTTTGCACATCTGCGTCATAGAACCCATGTTATTTGAGCCCATCATTGAATACATGTTGGTGTTATCAGAAGACATAGAGGCAAAAGCACTAGCTGTTACAAAAATTCCTAATGCTGATAACACTCCAAAAATTATTTTTTTCATTAAACGGAGTATGTTTCTTTGATATATGAATGCAGTATTTTACAATTGTAAAGTGCCATTGTTAAATATCTCGTTTTAAGCTGAGTCAATGAAAATGAAAATCAAAATATTGGGTTTTTCATTAAATTTGGAAAAATCTCTTTATGTAATTTGATTAGCAGGAGATTCTATTTCAGATGAAAAAGATAACAATGCCAAGCAACAAAAAACTTCTCCTTGTTGGGTACGGGATTCTTGCAGTTATTATTGGAATCATAATTGTAGCTTTTATCAACAGTCAGGATACTGATTCTACTACATATGCCTCAAGAACAGTACCTTGGCGTCATATCCACGGATTGGGAATTGAACCTTCAGATCGTACTATTCTGTATATAGCTACACATGGAGATTTTTATCATAGCCATGATGGTGAACCACCATTCAAAGTAGACATTGTTAGAGCAGACTATATGGCGTTTAATGCACCACCAACAATAGGAATTCCACTTTATGCTAGTGGACATCCATCTACTGGCGGAAATACAGGATTGATAAAAAGTCTTGATGGCGGACAAAGCTGGGAAAGAGTTGCAACAATTTTGGATCCTCCAGTTGACTTTCATGCAATGGCAATCAGCAAAAGTGATCCTAGTATCATAATAGGATTTGATAGTGGTGGTCGTGGATTGTTCAAGACTATAGATTCAGGTACCACATGGGAGACACTTCAATATCCAGATGTTGTTTCTGCTCTTGCAATTTCTCCAAACGATCCAAACATAGTGTTTGCAGGAACTGGCAAAGGAATATTCATTTCAAATGATGGAACAAAGAGCTGGACTCAGCTTGATTCATACCAAGGACTTTTGGTATTTGCACTTACATTTGATGATGAAGGTATTTTGTATGCATCAGTTTCAAACATTGGACTTTCAAGATCAGATGATCTTGGTAAGACATGGCAAAACATCAAGAGTCCGGATCTTACTGTAACAAGCATAGCTGTTGACTCGAAAAGCAAGGTAATCTATGTTGCAGGATATCCACCTGAGGGATTTCAGGAAGTGTATAGAAGCTTAGATGACGGTACAAATTGGCAGTTAATTGGAACTAACAAAGAGCTCTAAACACTGAATTAATTATTCAACTGTATGACATTAGAATTAAAGTGTAATAAAGGATAGCAGAATCTAAAGTTCTATCAAAATTTATAACTAAAACTGACTTTTTTTAGGAAGTGGGTCTGATAAGATACTTGGCAAAAGAAGCTCTTCGAGAAATAGGCAACAAAACACGTGAATTCTACGAATTTATGCTTCCACCAGTTGACATGCAAATTGATGACAACAACCTAACTGTAACAATTGACATGCCTGGATTTGATAAGAAAGACATTAAATTGAAAATTCAGGGTAACGTTCTTTCTGTCAACGCTAAAAAAAATAATACAGAGCAGTTAAGTGGTACAATTATCTGGAAACAAAGACCAAACATAATTGATAAAAAAATTAGACTGCCAATTAGAATCAAGGAAGGCGAAGAAAACGTCAAGTCAGCAAAATATGCAGACGGTGTTCTCACCATTCAGATTCCAGTAGATGATGGCGGAAAACAGATTTCTATTGACTAGCGTTTTCTAAAAACAGCAAAAATTCCCATTATAACTAATGAACCTATCATACCTGTAATGCCAATTATATTATTTGAAGAATAAAGAAGTGCCGAGCCAACAAAAACAGCTGAGGACAAAATACTTCCAGAAAGCAAAACATTTGATTTTTGTTTGGAGTTTAGCTGAAGCGATCTGTTTTCGTCCAGGAATTTTTTTAGCTCAGGCGCAATTGAAATCGTGGCATCAATTGATTCTGCAAATCTTGTAAATGAATACTTGAGCTCCTCAATGTAAGCATCTTTGATTAGTTTTTCTTCTTCTAGAATATTTTTCAACACTTTGACAAATTTAAAATCAGCTTTGTGTGTTTTGTAAATTCCTTCAATTATTGATGACATTCGCAGATACAGTGCAAGATGTTTTGGCAGGATAAACGGAAAGTGACTCATCGTCTTGTTTGCAAGCTCCATTAATGCTTCCACTTCCATCTCGTCTGGTTTTTTTCCATGCATTGCACGAATTGACATCTCAATTCCCTTTTCAATTACTGAACGGTTAAAATCAGATGTTAGCATGCCAAGGTCATTCATTGCGTTTACGGTTCGACGGGGATCTTTTTCGACAAGTGCAAGATACAGGCGCACTAGACGCAATCTTGTTTCATTGTCTAGCCTTCCTACCATTCCAAAATCATACAAAATAAGCGAGCCGTCCTTTGCTACTGAGATGTTGCCAGGATGTGGGTCTGCATGAAAGATGGAGTGCCGCAATAGCATGGTAAAAAAGACCTTGTGAACGTCGATTACTAGCTTTTGTCTGTCTATTCCACTTTTATCTAGGTCTTCGACATTTGTGACTTTGATGTCTGGAATATACTCCATTGTAAGGACATTTTTTGATGAATGGTCATCATGGACTGTTGGAATTCTGACGTTTTGGTAACTTTCCATGTTCTTTTTGATTGTCTTTAGATTCTTTGCTTCTATGGTATAGTCAAGCTCTTCATGTATTGTTTCAATAAATTGTGCAAGCATTGCACGAGCTGAAAATTTTAGGTTAGGATCTACAAACCTCATTGCGACAGGTAAAATTTTTTTAAGAACTTTGAGATCTTCAGTGACTATTTTTTCTATTTCTGGTCGCTTTACTTTTATTACAACATCTTGT
>JACOWO010000200.1 GCA_016176745.1 Nitrosopumilales archaeon | reverse complement strand
AATATTTCCATATTTACTAATCTCACAAACACAATGCAAAGCTCATCAAAAGTAGAGCTGAATATGGTTATTGTGGATATAAGCGAAGACTAGTCTACAAGGCATCATAATACTTGTCGTAGCTTTGTCTTAGTTCAACATCAGATAAAATTTCATAGGCCCTGTTTATTTCTGCCATCTTTTCTTTTGCCAAAGGATCTCTGCTTTTATCGGGATGCAACTTTTTGACAAGAACGCGATATCTTTTTTTTATCTCATCTTGTGTGGCGTTTTTTTGCACACCTAGAATTGTATAACAATCAGGAAGAGAATCATCTTGTAATGCTTTTTTAAATTCCCTATGCCTTACATCTTTTGGTCTTTCAAATTCTGTATCATCGCTTGTCCACTCTGAGTGATATTTTTCGTAATCATGATCCTTTTTTGATGCAAAATCTTTTGCGTCATAGGTTGTTTTTTTTCGCAAAATTGAATCACGCAACAAGTAAATCACTAATCCAATAACTATGGCAGCTGAAACAGAAAACAAAATAGTCAAATCAGCAGCACTAACATCAGGGACAAGATCATCACTTTGAGCAAAAACTTGCTGTAATGGAATCAAAAAAATTATCAAAAAAATCAATGTCTTCATATTTATTCATGGATTTGCTAGATTTTTTCTAGTTTTCTTCTATCATCATAAGTACTTTATTTATCAACATCAAATAATGAGCATGGATATAGACGAGCTGGCAAAAAAAGGTAAAACCCTGCTTGAGGAAGGAAAATTTGAAGACGCGCTATCATATTTTGAGCAGGCACTTGCCTTGGACCAAAATAATGCAGATTTGTGGAATGCCAAGGGCACTGCATTGCGCAGCTTGGGCAGATATCAGGAAGCACTAGAGTGCTTTAACAAATCCCTTGAGATTGAACCTCGTGACAAGGAAGCGTCATAGTTGTAATTTATTGACACATTGTTAATTTGCGTCGTACAAAAATCGTTATCTGCTAAATACAGAAAATAGTTCTAGTGGATCTGCTAGAAGAAGCATACAATTTTTGTGAGACAGGCGAGTACGAAAAGGCACTCAAGTGTTACGATAAAGTATTGCAAAAGGATCCACGCAACATAAAGGCGCTAATTGACAAAGGCGTAACACTGCAAAATCTAGGTCAGCTAAAAGAATCGCTTTCACTTTATGATCGTGCACTAGATCTTGCGCCAAAAAATACTGATGCTATGTTAAACAAAGGATCTGCACTACACACACTAAAGCGATTTACAGAAGCGATAGGATGCTATGATGAGGTTTTAAAACTTGGCGTTAGAGCTTGACAAATACTATGATCTAGCAAGCATTAGCATAGAAAAGGCAAAAGAGATCCTAAAATCATACAAAAAACTTTCAACACAAACTAGCTTTGATTAAAACACAGTAACGTCGCCAGGGGCTGGCTCTCTTTTCTGGCTCTTATGAAATTCGACAAAATCTTTGTGTGCTGTTTCTTGATGTTTTCGTAGCGCTTCAATGTTTTCAAACATATCATGGCATAGGTAACACTTTGGTTTGTGCTCATCAACAAGTGGTAGTACCAAATCACTAGTCAATGCAGTCTTTGGTTAATTATCCTTTTTTGATTAAGACATTCTTTAGTTTTATATTTGATAAAAATTGCATCATTTCGTGCTAGAAAAACTGGTAAAAGAATCACAGGCATTGGATAAGGCAATTGCAGGCGAAGAGCTGTCATTTGATGACGGAATGGAACTCATGAACTATGAAAACCTGCACATGCTTGGCGCAGTTGCAAACAATTCAAGGCAGAAACTAGTAGGAAATACTGTAACTTTTGCCGCATCATACTACATGAACTACACAAATGTCTGTGCGGCAAGCTGCCAGATGTGTGCATTTTACAGAAAAGGCGATGAAGAAGATGCATACACACTAACCCATGATCAAATCGAACAAAGAGTTGCACTTGCAAAAAAAATGGGCGCAACCGAAGTCCACATAGTTGGCGGGTTTCATCCAACTCTGTCTTTAGATTATTATGAAGACATGATGAGAATCATAAAAAAGAATCATCCTGAGCTAAACATCAAGGCATTTACTGCAGCAGAAATATTCTATTTGTCCAAGCTTACAAAAAATTCTGTAAAAGAGATTCTTTTACGACTAAAAGAAGCAGGACTAGACTCAATGCCTGGTGGCGGGGCTGAGCTATTTCATCCTGATGTTAGAAAATTCATTGTGCGAGGAAAATGCTCAGGCCAAGAATGGCTTGATACAATAGAGCAGGCCCATAACCTTGGAATAAAAAGC
>JACOWO010000199.1 GCA_016176745.1 Nitrosopumilales archaeon | reverse complement strand
ACATGCCAAAAATCAAATCTAGAATAATTTATGATGATGAACCAGAAGAATCATTATCAGGAAAAAAATACCATGAAAACCTAAGCTATATCAGAACACTAGATGACGCCGAGGTTCATGAACCAGAGTTTAGTGAACCAGTTACTCTTCATGAAAGCGAAATTAAAAACAAATTGCATATGCTAGCTAAAACATCATTCTTTAATGAGCCAAGAAACGTTGCAGAAACTGTAAGTCAGCTACGTGAGTATGGATGGATTGCCAGTCCATTGGATGTATCAATGGCACTTACAAAAATGGCATTTAACAAACAGATTCTAAAAAATTCACGAGAAAATCTTTGTTATTATTTTATAAAAGAGGCTCTCATAACTAACTAGTTTTGTAATCACAGATATTACAAGACTCAAAAACATTTCCTTCTAGATGATCAAAATGTGTTTTACATTTTTTACATGTGTGATGCATATCAAAATACCCATCATCTTCAGTTATACTCACTTGTTTTGATTCAAGATCTGTACTTCCACAGTTAATACAGTGACAACCACAGCTCATCAATGAATAACTAATTTTTGTATTAATCTATGTATAGATGTAATCAGTACTAAATGCTGTTGAAGAAAGAACGAGAAATTCCATTAGAGATTGATGATCATTTTAGACTATTTGGAAAAGAACCATGGGAAATAGACTATGGTGAAAAATGCCCTCTCTGTAATACACGAATAGATGAATATGGTTTTTGCTCATGTGGTTCTGGCAGCGAGTGATTTTCTAAAAACTAGTACCATAACCATAGACATTCCTAAGACTAGTGGGACAAATAATGGAAATTCTGGCACTACTGAAGTGCCTATAATTCGTACAGTGCCTGCAGTTTCAGGCCGTATATTTAACTGAACATGACTCTCATCAACAGCATATTCATGTCTCAAAACTTTTTCTTCATCAGTAAACACTCCATAAGGTTCTTGATCTAGATATACCTGATAGGGATTCCATAAAAGCTCCAACGGAATAAGTAATGTAACAAATTGATGATCATTTTTTACATTAAAGCTAATAGTCTTTTTTGGTTGATCAAAATTAAATGAAGTGATCTCAGCCAAAGTTCTAATCTCAACATTAAAGGTTCTATCTTGCCATTTGACTTCTTGCGTGATCACTGGCTCATTGATAATGTATTCTAAAATCATCTGACAACCATGACATCGTATTCCTTTTGCATCATTATATCCAAGATTTACAGGTGTGCCATTTGCAAAAATCAAATCAGCACTTGCAGGAAAAAGAAACATCGTACTTTCAAGATAAAGAAAATCCCATGTCCACACACCATCTTTTAATTCTAACACGTCAGCTAGATCATATTCAACAATAACACGTTCTTTTGTGGGAAAGATAGTAACGCTGTCTATGTTCTCAACACCAACTTTTGCAAACTCTATATCATTACCATCTTCATCTGTAACTTTTAGATCTGATACAAATCCC
>JACOWO010000195.1 GCA_016176745.1 Nitrosopumilales archaeon | reverse complement strand
ACTCGTGAGAGATGGGTTGATGAGTTAGACAAACACTTTGAAAGAGAAGGTGTAGGTCTGATACCAGACAACGGAAAATACTGGTAAATCCAAATTCTTTTCTTCTTTTCATTTATCTAGTCTAGCTAGTTTTCTGGCGGCATAAAGTCGGTATCCTTTGACTCATCATATTCCTTTGATGTAAATTCGGCTTTGTAGTGGTATCCATCAACAAATGGTGCACGGATAAAGTCAGAAGACTCTACGCCATTTACCAAAACTCTTGATTTTGTTTGGTCCATATCACGTAACGGAAAGTCCCAAATCCAAAGAAAGTGGCCTATCTCAAATGGATATTCTGTTTCCCACTCTGCATAAATTGTACCGTCATTGGTAATTGTGTAAAGTGACTTTTGGCAGCCTTCCTCAAAACCAATGTTTGCTGGGATGTCGGCCTTGCGTCCATCAACATACAACTCTAACGTTGCAGATATCTTAAATGGCGTATCCCTGGTGTTTATGCAATTTTTTAGTGGGTCAGAAATGCTAAGCTGACTTTGTACTATGCTGCTTCCAACTCCAACAGATATTGCGATTCCTGCAGTTATTAGCAAAAACCTGAGGGTCTGTTTGCGTTTTGCAGGATCCCCCATCCCAGGCCAAATCATTGGCTAAACTCACTTGGAATTACTTAAAGTCGTTTCTGTGCTATTTGTCTGGCTCTGTTATTACTTCGAGCATATCAAACTGGTCTTGATGATCAGCAAGAAAAAATGTGATTTGATCCGAGTCGATTTCCACCCATTCTGATTCTCCCTTGTATGGGAGATAGTCTTCGACAAATATGTTCTCAGGACCTGAAAGCCTAACCAAAACTCGCTCCTTTTTTACATCTGGGGAAAATGGCAGTTTTAGGACTTTGCCGCGTCTTTGGTCTTGGATGTTAATTGTGTATTTTTGGCCATTATAGTCAACTATTCCTTTGAAATAACTTTCATGGATATTGAGCTGTTTTATTTTAAAACAAAGGGCCATCTTGTCTGATAAGAATAGGGCAAGATATCATTTTTGTATAATAAATGAAAAAGGGAAAAGATTGAGTGGTTTTAGATTACTTGCCAGGGTCGTGTTGCAAAAGTAATCACATAGCCAACTGCAATAATTATTGATTGGTATGCAATGTTGGTATATGGAATTGGCTTGAGAATTGGTTCCCCTTCCACAACAACTGTTGCTCCTGGGCCAAGGCCTGGACCAACATGCTCAACGTTAAGCTGAGTGTGGACATGGTAAACACCGGGCTCAAGTGCTTTTGCAGAAATAGAATATTGTACTACTCCGTTTCCTGGAAGCTCAAAGACGTTTCCAGGTGGATCTCTTGCCAAGATTTCCCATCTGTTACCGGCATTTGTTGACTCTGAGAATATTGAAAGCCATGCTCTCATATCTCTTTCAACAAGGCTTACAAGAGTTCCTTGTAATGTTAGGGTCTCACCGGTTTGGAGTGATTGTCTGTTGAATGTC
>JACOWO010000052.1 GCA_016176745.1 Nitrosopumilales archaeon | reverse complement strand
TCCCGACATATGTCCTTGTAGGATTTATGAAAAAGGATCCGTCATCAAATGAGGCTGCACTCAAGTACTTTTTGTTTGGTGCACTCTCATCTGCAATAATCATTTATGGAATATCAATTGCATATGGCCTGACAGGATCTACAAACATTGGCGATGTAATCCAGACATTTGCAACAATTGATTCTGAAATGTTGCCACTTGCACTACTTGCAATTGGAATGTTTGTTGCAGGATTTGGATTCAAGATGGGCCTTGTGCCGTTTCACATGTGGCTTCCTGACACATACGAGGGTGCACCACCAACAATTAGTGCACTATTGGCTGCTGGTACAAAAAAGGCAGGCTTTGCAGCAGCACTGCGAGTAATTGTGATGGGCTCAATTGCATTATCACTTGACTGGACCTTTGCACTTGGGGTAATTGCTGTAATGACTATGACTGTTGGAAACATAGCTGCTATCATGCAAAAGAACTTGGCACGAGTTCTTGCATATTCAAGCATTGGCCATGCAGGATACATCCTAATTGGCCTTGCAATTGCGCCATACACTACAATTGGCATTCAGGGCTCGCTATTTCATATCCTAAATCACGCAGTAATGAAGGGCGCAGCATTCATTGCAGTAGCAGGAATCATCACAACTCTGGCATCAAGCCACCTTGATAAGATAAAGGGACTTGGCAGGTCAATGCCAATAACATCACTTGGACTTGTGATATCACTTTTGGCACTAGCTGGTGTCCCTCCACTAAACGGATTTTGGAGCAAGCTGATTTTGTTTGGAGCTGCACTTGATGCAGGACCTATTGCGCCATGGGCTCCATGGCTTGCAATAGCCGGTGTTCTAAACAGTGCACTGTCGCTAGCTTACTATGGTTGGATTATCCGCAAGATGTACTTTGAAGGCGAGACAGCAAAAAGAGTCAAGGAACCTGCATCTGTAGTTGCAGTAATGATATTTTCAATAATATTTATTGTTGGAATAGGAGTGTATCCTGATCCAATAATACAGTTTGTTGAAACTGCAGTTCCAAGCCTTACAGTTACACCTTAAACATCGTAAATTTAATTAGATTTTCTAAACTTGTTTTTGCATTAGAGTCTTTTATCTTTCTTAGGCCGATGTTTGCCATAGAGGAATATTTTTCAAGCAACACTTCCATGTGATTAAAGACATCACGAGGATCAGAACTTTTTTTCACCAAAAGATTGAACAACTTGTCCTCGTTTTTCCAGTCCCTAAGATCATCTTTTATCTGGTATGCAACGCCAATATTTTTTCCATACTCTGAAAGCGACATTATCTGCTCTTCTGTACCTCCGCCAAGAATAGCTCCAAGCTTTGCCGCAGTTTCAAAGGCAGTTGCCGTCTTGTACTCTATAACCTTGAGATAGTCATCAAATGTTAGGTCTTCGCTTGTCTCAAGTCTTCCCTCTATCATCTCGCCTTCACTCATAAGCATTGCAGTTGTTGCTAAGTCTTTTGTAATTCTTGGGTTGTTTAGCTTTGCACAAATATTTAGAATAAATCCCAAAACAAAATCTCCAGTCAGAATGCTTGTGTTGTAGCCATACTTGATATGAAATGGATCCTTTTGTCGTCTCAGCGTTTCATTGTCGATTATATCATCATGAATCACAGATTCGGTATGTAACAGCTCAACTGCACATCCTGCAACATATGCATTCTCGTCTGCATGTCCAACACTTTCTGACGCCAAGACCAAAATCAGCGGCCTTATTCGCTTGCCGTTTTCGATTGCATAAATCAATGGATCCTTAAACTCGGACTCTGAATACATGCTAAGCTCTGAGCTCAAAACTTGGTTGATTTTTTTGATGTAGTTGTTATAGGTTTCAAGAAGTGGATTTATCTCGATATTTTTTCTATCCAAAATCAGTACAGATCCAACTACTTTTTTTATGGTATTAATACTTGTAGGTGCTCCCGCCGGGATTTTCATCGCTGAGAATTTGAACCCGGGATCACCGCCTTGAAAGGGCGGTATGCTTGACCGGTCTACACCACAGGAGCCCTAGTTGCATTTTTATTTTATCCATAAAATCTTTTGGAACCTGCCAAAGATTTTATTATCAGCTGTTTTGGATAAATCACATGAGTTTGTTAATCCAAAAAATCGATGAACTAATTGAACAGCACAGTCTTTTAAAACATCAATTTTACCAAATGTGGTCTGATGGCAAGTTATCGCAAGAATCACTCTCAGGCTATTCAAAGGAATACTTTCAGCTTGTAAAGCAGGTCCCATCGTTTATTGCAAGTGTTGCAAAACATGCTCCTCAATCAAATCTTGATGAGCTCAAGGAAAACCAAAAAGAAGAATCAGAGCATATCGTACCTTGGACTAGATTTGCAAAAGCCTTGGGTGTTTCAGAAAGCGAGCTTGAAAAATACGAAGGTCTTGAGAAGACAAAAAAGGCAATATCTGAAATGTCCTCACTTATGGACTCACTTGACGGCGGCGCAGCCGCAATGTACGCACTTGAAAAAGAGATCCCAAAAATAAGCCAGACAAAGCTTGAAGGACTAAACAAATTTTATGGCATTACAGACTATGATGCAACGCAATACTTTGAGCTTCACAAGGAAGCAGACATTAGACATGCAAAAACATGGCAAAAGATACTGGAAAGAAATTCTCAAAACGATAAACTCCTAAAAATTGCAGAAAGATCGCTTTTGGCGCAAAATCTTTTGCTTGATGGTTGTTACGAGACTTATTGTTAGTGTCTATAACATTTTATACTGAAAACAAAGCTGTTTTTTCGTAGGGCCCGTAACTCAGCTTGGTAGAGTAACCGACTCATAATCGGTGAGCCAAGGGATCGAAGCCCTTCGGGCCCACTCTACATTAGTTTTAAAATGAGTTTTACACTAGAACTGTTGGCCGCAATGAAGAATCAGAGTTATATCTGAAAAATGATGTGAAGGCATTTGTCTGAGCTGCCCTTGACCTGTTAGATTTTTGCGAATTGATTTTAGAAAAAAGAATTTCGTAGTATATATAAAGCCTTTTTATAAAAACACGAGAAGTGCCGCAGACTAAACCTATTGTAAGCATTGAAAATGTAGTTGCATCTGCAACCGTTGATCAGAGAATGGACCTAAATGAAATCACAAAAAAATTTCCAGAAACAGAATACCATCCAGACCAATTTCCTGGACTTGTATATCGATTAAAGAGCCCAAAAACTGCAACGCTTATTTTTTCTTCAGGCAAGATGGTCTGTACTGGAAGCAAGTCAGCTGACATGGCAGTAAGGGCTGTAAACACAGTAGTACAGCAGCTAAGAAAAGGAAAAGTCAAGGTCAAAAAAGATCCTGTAGTTACAATTCAGAACATGGTAGCATCTGGAAACCTTGGTGGAAAAATTCATCTTGAATCGGCAGCTCGAATAATGCCACGAAGCATGTACGAACCAGAGCAATTTCCAGGTCTTATACACAGAATGCTTGACCCAAAAACCGTGTTACTCTTATTTGCATCAGGCAAACTAGTATGTACTGGTGCAAAAAAGGAAGAAGACGTGTACCGTGCAGTACATAACTTGCATACAACACTTGAAGAAAAGAAACTAATGATCTACGACTAGACTATTTTATCTGATTTTTTACTTTTTCAAGCACTTGATCTGATACCAAACCTTCCTTGTGTAGAATCTCTGTAATTTCTAAGATGTTAGTCAGGCTGTGAATCTTTACTCCCTGTGATTGTAATAATTTGTCTGCGCCTTCCATCCTGTCTACAATAACATATACATCGGTTATTTTGGCACCTGCCTCTTTTAGTAAAGTTATGGCATTTGAGACGGATGCACCAGTTGTTGCCACATCGTCTACCATCAAAATTTTTGCGTCTTTTTTTATTTTACCTTCAATTGACTTTGAGGTTCCATGCTCTTTTGGCTGTGATCTGACATAGACAAGTGGCTTTACAGTCTCAATTGCCAAAGCAGAGGCAATCACAAGACCTCCTGTTGGGACCGATGCAAGACAATCAAAGTTGTCATAACCAATTTGATCTGAAATTAACGCTTGGAGACCTTTTAACATCTTGCGAAACTGGTGTGGGAAGCTTGGAACAACCCTTAGGTCCACATAGTAGGAGCTTTTCTTGCCACTTGAGAGCGTAAAATCCCCAAACTTGATCGCATCATTTTGATGTAAAAAAACAGCAAACTCTTTCACAATTTCCACACCAAAATTAACTGTGCTGGATTTATTTTGGTTTGTTTTTTGATTCATCTATGCCTGAAATCTGGCTTAACTACGGGTCCACAGACGTTGTGCTTGACATACAGGCAGAAAACCTTGGCCAGCAGCTAGCCGCGGAAGGAAAAATCCTTGAGGATGCTGAAATCAACTCAAGACTTGATTCACTTGACCTGACAAAGCCTCTTGAAATCGTAGTTTTGAATAATTCAAACGCAGTACAAAAAACACTACTTGCACTTTTTGCAAAATGTGAGCAAAAATCACTTCGCATTCCACGTATATTTGCAGAAAAAAAAATTATGGATGCATTAAAGAACAGCTTGCCAGAAGGCAGCTCTATTTCGGAATTTGAAAAACCTGAGCTTTCAAACTCTCTAGTTTTTATTGGCGAAATGGAATTTGATGGCCTGTTTGGCTTTGAGTCTATAGCAACAAGACTGCTTCGAAAATTTGGAACAGAAGAGATGCTTTTGGCATATGAGAAACGAAAAGGCGAACTCCCAGCCCCAGGGCAAGACGTTGAAAACGTTTCTGTTGCAAAACAGTTTGTTGATAAATTTGAGATATTTGCAATAGAGATTGCCTCAAACTCTAGTGGCATTGTTGATTTGGCAATAGGTCATCCTTCATCTACAATGTCAGTCTCAAAACCGTTTGTAGAATCTGCAACAAAAGAAATTGGAAAACATAGAACACTTTTCATCAGTACTGGAAAGGAATCAAGCAACGACTCACTTGGCAAATCTCTTTCAGCTCTTTGGAACTGTAGTGAGGCAGTGCGAAACGAGGGACTAGCAGTACTTCTTGCAGAATGTACTCATGGCATTGGTTCTAGTGCAATTCAATATTATATCGAAGGACAAATGAGCCTTGACAGACTAAAAAAACCAGCCAAATACATTAACGGGATGGAAACTTTATTGTTTTTGACTGAGCTTCAAAAAAAGTTTCAAGTTGCAATGGTTTCTATACTTCCTGAATTTTACTTGAAAAAACTAAACATTCTTTCATTTAGTGGAGTTGCACAAGCAATGAATCACATCTTAAAGGTGCAGGGCGCAAGGCAAAAAGTTGTTGTTGTATCAGACGGCGCACGACTTTTGCTAAGGTAGAATAGAAACAGGCAACGGCGCACACAAAATTGCCAAAGCTATCACAACAACATACAATCTTTTTCTATTAAGCATTAGAATTAGCATTGCCATCACCCAATATCCTAGTAAAACAAGAACACCCATGCTTGCATACGTTGCAATCCTGTGCCACTTTTCTCCAAACATAACACGTGCAATGTGACCGCCATCAAGCTGCCATGCTGGAAGCAAATTCAAAAACGTAATTAAAAATCCAAGCCATGCTGCAAACAAAATTGGAGACATGATAACTTCGGTATCTGCACCACTTTTTCCAAACACGGCAAGTGCTAGAGTTAACAACACATTGTCTTCCATTTTGACAAGCTCTGATCTTTCAAACAACTCGCCTGCTGTTTGAACATCAATTACAGGTGATGTGTAGGCGCCAAACATCGAAACAATTACTGCAATAACTAGCCCGGCTATTGGTCCTGCAATTGCCACATCAAACAAGATATCGCGATTTATTGTCAATCCTCTTGACTGGATAAATGCGCCAAACGTTGGAATGCCAAGAATTGGAATTCCTGGAATAAAGTAGGGCCAAGTTGTCTTTATCTTGTGCATTTTAGCAGCAACTAGATGCCCTGTCTCATGAATTCCCAAAATACCAAGAAGCGAAAATGTGTACAAGACTGCCATATCAAACGGATCGCCAATGTATACAATCGAGTTTGCACCTTCAGTTCTATAGTATCCATCAATCATCACCAATACCACAACTATGCCAAACAGTATTCGCGGAGTCCATGACTTTGAGAGCCATCCTTTCTTTTGAGGCGGAAACCTGTTGACAAGTATGTAAGTTCCGTAAGAATCCTTTTTCATTCTGCAAATTAGGTCTCTTTGCTCTAAGCGCTGGGCAAGATAGACAAACTTTGATTTAAAATCATCATCGTCTATTTGAAAATTTAGACTCTCAGGGGAACTAGATATATTATTTACTTTAAAGATTGATGAGACAGTTGAAATTACTTCTTCCTGTGTTGGCTCGCTCATATTTTTAAACTAAAACCAGTCCATTAATTGCTTTTGCAGTCTATAATTAAATATTTGATAATTGAAAGTATCATTATTGCAAGTAATACTGCGACAGATTGGTGATTGCGTAATTCGAAGATGTGAGGCAAGCGATCTAATCTCAATCATGGAGATAAACATGAAGACACTTCCTGAGCACTATTCGGATTATTTCTATGAAAGCCTGCTATCTGAGCTTCCAGAGGCATTTCTTGTAGCAGAAATTGGTGGACGTGTTATAGGATACGTAATGTGTAAAACCGAATACGGATTTTCAAATTTTAAAAAACTTGGATTTGTAAAAAAAGGTCACGTCGTATCGGTTGCAGTTCTTGACGAGCACAGAAGAAAGGGAATTGGACGCACGCTAGTCGAAGAATCACTCAAGGGAGTGCAAATAAAAAAATGTGATGAGCTGTACCTTGAGGTTCGATGCAGCAACAATGAGGCAGTACGATTATACGAAAAAATGGGATTTATCATAAAACAGAGACTCAAGTCATACTATCGTGATGGCGAAGATGCTTATCTTATGACAATCGAGTTTACTTACTAGATTAAAATAAATAACTGCTGCCAGGCTTTAGCGCAATGCAAAGACGCAAGGCACTTGGAATTACGATCTTTGTTGTGTGCATTGTTGCCTTTTTTGTGTACGCATATTTGCTAATGCTGTCTGAATGGAGTCCAATAGTACTACATCTGTCTGTTTTGATGATTGCAGGTGGGATATTGGGCGTAATTTCTTGGATTGGTTATACCATGGCAACTACAAAGTCAGGTCCGTCATCTATTATAAGCGACGATGAGGAAAAAAAATAATCTTATTTTGATATTCTTGCATCAACTACAGTTTGGTAGTATCTAGGACCTACTGCTCTAACCATTCTAGAGTATAGTATTTCTGATTTGACTGGCGTAATCTCAAGAAAATGTTTTTCTGATAACTTGGGGGCTAGAGTCTTTTTGTCTGCATGGATATGTGAATAGTAGTGAATTATTCCGTTTTTTTTAGCAGCAGATATTGCAGAATCTAAAAACTCATCTGATCTTTCAGGAAGGAGCATCAAAATCCTGTCGCCTTTTCCTTTCAGTTTTTCATTGATTATTTGTGTGGCATCACCATGCAGTGAAATTATACTTCCTGCAAGCTTGTTTAATGAAATATTTTTTTCACATAATTTGGCAGCATCTGGATTAATGTCAATGTTGTAAACTGTGCATTTCTTCTTTTTTGCAGCCATTATTGAAAACATTCCAATGCCGCCAAACATGTTGATTACAGTCTCGCCATCTTTGACCAAATCGGCAATCCTGTTTCTCTCAGTTGAAAGCCGTGGAGAAAAAAACACCTTTTCTACATCAACTAAAAATCTACAACCAAACTCCTTGTACTCAGTTTGCGTCTTGTTCTCGCCTGCAAGAAACTCTAAATCTCTTATCCTAAAGTCGCCTTCAACAGGTGAGGACTGGTAAAAAACAGTATTTGCGTTTTTTATTTGCTCAAGCAGTGTTTTTCCGATAATTTCTTTTTTGCCAAGCAGCAAGTCAGGTATCCTGACTATTATGATGTCGCCAATTTGATCAAATGCAGAAAAAATCTCTGCACTTTCCTTTTCTGAAAGCACGCTTTCTAGTGCGCGCTTTAACATTCGTGTCAATTCCTGTAATAGAAATGGCCAGACTCTTTTTGTTGTTTGTCTAGCCTGCTTTCGCCTTTGTTGACACGAGGCCTGAGGCTTTTTTCATCACGCCTAAAGGTAATATCAAGTGACTTTAGGAACTTGTTCATTGCATCAACCTTTGATAGGGGACTAGTTGCATTTCCTTTCACACCTGAGATCCCCTCAAAAATTACCATCTTGTCTGAAATCAAATCCATAAGCTGCAAGTCATGGTCTATTATGATGGCAGATTTTCCATAGGAGCGGACAAATTTTTGGATAAACTTTGCAATGGCAATTCTGTCTTCTACATCCAAAAAGGCAGATGGCTCATCAAGTGCAAAAAGATCAACTTTTTGCAAAAGACATGACGCTACTGCAACCTTTTGCAGCTCTCCACCTGAGAGGTTTTTTACAGATTTGTTGTAAAGTTTTTTGATATGCAGGGGATCAATTATTTGCTCTTCTTCAATTGATCCCATAATTGGACCTCCATTTGCCTTGTCCAATAATGCAATAACTTCCATGTCAATATCGTTTGTCAGGTATTGAGGCTTGTATGCAATCTTTACCTTCTTGTCTATTTCACCAGAATCTGGTTTTTCAACACCTGCAATCATCTTCATCATTGTTGTTTTTCCCAATGCATTTGCACCCATAATTCCAAGAACTTCGCCCTTTCTTACCTCGCCTTGCTCAATTGAGACAGAAAACGATGGATACTTTTTTTCAAGCAATGAATATGAGATTATCACATCGCCTTGTGCAAAATCATCAACTGATGTTGATGCATCAAATGTGAACTTTTTGTCGCGAAACCTTACGTTTTCACCAGGGAGGTAACCATCCAAAAAGACATTTATTCCAACCTTTGTTGAAAGAACACCTGCAACAATTCCATATGCAGCTGACACTCCATACAATACCTGGATATAGTCACTTAGATAATCAAGCAAAGTAAGATCATGTTCTACAACCATCACACTTTTTCCAATATTTGCAAGACTGTGAATTACCCTTGCAACACCTGCTCTTTGGTATACATCATTATACGATGATGGCTCATCAAAAAAGTAAAAGTCGACATCCTTTGAAGCTGCAACTGCCACTGCAAGTCTTTGCAGCTCTCCACCGCTTAGCTCCTTTAGTGTATGGTCAACTGAATTTTCAAGTCCTAGCTCCTTTACCAAAGTTCTAGCAACTCCGCGCTCGTCAAACTTTTCTAAAAGCTCTTTTCCTGTACCATCAAAGGCCTCTGCTACGTTGTATACCTGCTGTGGCTTTATCGAGGCCCTGATTTGTTTTTCTTTTATTTTCTCAAAATGTGATTTTAGCTCAGTTCCGCTATAGTACTTTAGAATCGTATCCCAGTCAGGCGGATCTGTATAATTTCCCAAGTTTGGTTTTAGGTTTCCTGCTAAAATGTTTACAACCGTACTTTTTCCCATTCCGTTTCTGCCAAGCAGGCCAACCACTTCGCCTTTTTTTGGAACAGGCAACTTGTAGAGCCTAAATGAGTTTATTCCATATTGGTGGACCTTGTCTGTTGCAAGCTCTGTTGCCAAATTGATAATAGTTATTGCATCAAAGGGGCAGACCTTTACACAAATGCCGCATCCATTGCAAATATTTTCATCAATCTGGGCCTTTTTGATCTCTTCATTTAGTATGATGCAATCAGCGCCAGACTTGTTTACTGGACAGTACTTGATGCATTCAAGGCCACATTTTTTTGGCTGGCATAATTCCTTGTCAAGTACTGCAACACGATGCGTCATGACGTTCTGGGCCTTTTGTATAATTTATAGGTCATTAGGCGACGCTCAACTTTCTTAGTTACATTAATAGAGAACTTTGCAAGATGCTATTTCAAGCCGGCCATAGCGTTAGGGTGCGACCCAGACCCATTCCGAACCTGGAAGTCAAACCTAATGTCGCTGTTGTGTTACTAAGGTGCGAGAGCTCTTGGGAAGCAACAGTGCTGGCATTTCTTGAAATTAATATAGACAAAACCAACCTAAATCAACATGCCAAGCTGTGCTGTATGTGGAGCGCAATTTACTGATGACATACGATTTCTAAACCACATGATGGAAAAGCATGGTTTTAGAAATCCAAACACAGACAAGCCTGATAGAAACAGTAGGGGTTATTGATTTTCAAACCCTTTCAAAGTTCTACCAAAAACTTGCTTGAAGGTTCGAGGCTTGCCATCCTTGAATACCTCTCTACAGCAATATTTCATTGAAAACTCTGCCATTTTCTCAATTATTGGTTGCAACGCAATTCCTTTATCGGCCATTTCATATTCTATACGAATTGGAGTCTCGTCGTAGATCTTTCTTGTAATAAGACCATGTTTTTCCATCTCTTTTAGTCTGACAGAAAGTGTCTTTGGGTTGATTCCTTCAATTGATTCAAGAAACTGATTGAATCTTGTCTGGTTTAGCATCATCATGTTTCGAAGAATATGGATTGTGAATTTTTTTCCAACTATTTTGAATGTGTTGTCTACAGGACAGCATTTCATTTGTTCTGAAATCAGTTTTAGTTCTTGTTCGTTCAACTTACCACAAACTCACCTACTTTCATTTTAGTTACTTTCTAATTTATATACTTACCTTTCTATAGTTACTATAAGAAAGTAACATGGAATGTACAACAGAATCATGTAAAATGGAAACTGATGCAAGCTGCTCATGTACTTGTGAATGTGGTTCTAACAAACCATACGAAGAATGTTGCGGTTGTGAATCACAAGATCCAATCCAACATGCCATGATGATGTGGCACAAGTCATTTTTTGCAGCGCTCCAAGAAGCACAAACAGAAAGACTACGAAAGCGAATAGAAACTACTTTTGGTCCTACAATGGATAAGGCAGCAGATGCTGTCATAGACACAGTAGGAAAAGTCTGGAATTCTATGCTCATTCAATCTGAGGCAAAAAAAGACTTGGCATCAAAGTTGCAGAAGATATATTCTGAAACAAGTAGGAAGTAGAAATTTCATTCTCCCCTAAAACTTCCTACTTTATTTTTTTATTTTAAACTATGATATCTTCTATTCGTTCATAATTTATTGATCGATATTTTTTGGCCTTGATTTGTCAACGTTTGATGACAGGAATTTTAATAATAACGGGACAAGGAACTGGTACCACCCAAACATGCAGGGATCGGGCGTAGAACGCCATGGCATGGTAGTCCAAAGCGTTCCTTAGAACTTTGGCACCATTCCACGTTTTGTGAAATGGCAACATTCCAAGTTTCCTCGTCTGTTAATATACGTCAAAATAATACTTAAACTGCACTCATCTTTCGCTAATTTGAAAAGAGGTTTTCGATCTAATTAGATAGATAATCTAGGATCAGTCTTACCCCAAAGCCTGTTGCGCCCTTTGGATTGTAAGACTTTGGTTTTGTACCTGTCTGAATCCAGGCAGTTCCTGCAATATCAAAATGTGCCCATGG
>JACOWO010000197.1 GCA_016176745.1 Nitrosopumilales archaeon | reverse complement strand
AAATTATGCGGTCACGTTCAACACCTAAACCATTTAAGGTAGAAATACAGCTATGAAATTTCTTTTTTAAATCAAAATCAGGATCGCTTGCGTCAATTACAACTATTACTACATCTGTATAGGTCAATTCTTCAAGCGTTGATTTGAACGCCTCAATCATGTAAGCAGGAAGCTTGCTGATGAATCCCACAGTATCTGAAATGAGAACTTCTTGATGATTAACTGTAATTTTTCTTGTTGTAGTTGAAAGGGTCGTAAAAAGTTCCTTGCCTTCTTTGTGTTCCTCGCCTGTTAGATAGTTGAAGAGAGTTGTTTTACCGGCTGATGTGTATCCTGCAAGCGAGATTGTTTTGAATCCTAATCTATGTCTTGACTGTCTGTGAAGCTCACGTTGTTTTCCAGCCTTTGCAAGTTTTGATTTTACTGTGTTCATCCTATGTTTTATGTCGTTATAGTACACATCCACTTCGAATTTTCCAATTCCCATAAAACCTGGCTGCTCCCCCTTCTTTGCAAGCCTAACTTTTTCTTTCGCCTTTGATATCTCATAACGAAGCTGCGCTAATTTTACTTGAAGTTGTGATTCTGAACTTTTAGCTCTACTCTGAAAAATTTCTAATATCAAGGCCTCTCTATCAAGTATGTTTATTTTCAATCTTGACGCAAGATTGTAATTTTGACTTGGTTTTAATATTTCATCGTAAACTACAACATCTGGTTTTAATCTTTTAATGATATCTTCTATTCGTTTTACTATTTCTTCACTGATTCCAAACTTTGGTCGATTAAGATACTTTTGTTCAATAATTTGTATCGGTTTATAATCTGCGGCTTCACATAATGCTACAGCTTCTCTGATAGCGTCCTCTTTACCATATGTTATTAGAATTGCAGTATCCAATTAGTTTTATTCACACTTTCTTTTTCAATGCTTTTTCTACATTTATGTTAAGAACAATTTCGGCTATGTCGCTTGCATATTCAGCAATTCTTCGAATGTTTTCTACCATCCTTCTTATTCTGTAATGCTCTTCTTCGTCTTTTATTGATCTGGCGCTATCAAGAACTTTTTTCTCATATTTTGTAATCTCTAGTGCTCTCTCAATTGTTTTTTCTGCTTGGTAAAAATCTTCTTTGAATAATGACAAGCACGCTTCATCCATTAATGAAATCGCAAATTGGTTCATCTCTTGAATCTTTTCTAGAATATCTTTTTTTATTGATTTTTTAAACTCAATCAAATCTTTGGCAATAATTACAGCATGATCTCCTGTTCTTTCAATATTTTTTACAACAAGTCTGTAACCTAGGCAATTTCGTGCATTTGAAAATCCCATTTCTTCTAACATATGTTCATTTTGTATTGCGATTTTGAGTTGGCGTATTATGTAAAAACCAAACCTATCTACCTCATCATCTGCATTTATCACCTCTTTTGCAAGTTCAAAATTGTTTTCTTTAACTGCCAAAAATGCATCATTAAGCATTGATTTTGCTATATGCAACATTCTCTTAAAGGC
>JACOWO010000181.1 GCA_016176745.1 Nitrosopumilales archaeon | reverse complement strand
TGACATCATCTTTTGTAACAGACAGTCTTTTCATTACTTCTTCAAATCCACTCCCTTTGTCAACTCCTTTAGAATTGATATGATATGCATACATGCTATCTGTTAATATGATATTGTGTGATGCTAGAATTTTTCTTCCTTGTTCAATGTCAAATGTTCGCTGAAGTACGACTTCGGTCATTCTTGGAAAGACAGATTTTTCTTGTACATTATCAAGCTTTGATCTTAGAAATTCAAATGCCTTGATACACTCGGCTTTTTTCCCGATCAAGGTGTGCTCATTTGAGCCAAAAGTGATGCATCCACCATTTTCTCCAACTGCCATCCTTGTTACACCACCAAAAACTGAAAGCAAATATCCTTCAACGGAGGATCTGCCCGATACGAAAATAACATTGTGCCCTGTATCCTTTAGATGTCGTAGCGCAGCTAGTGCATCAAGATGTATTGTTCCCTTGCTGTCTTCTGTAATGGTTCCGTCAATGTCTATTGCAAAGGTTTTTTTTCGCACAAAACCAAATATCGTATAGCTGATAATAACTGCTACGTAAAAAAAGAAAACAAACATCATTAAACAAGACAAAGCCAAGGTTTAGCTGAGTTGACAAAGGGAAAGATAAAGGAGATAATAAGCAAGGCAAAATTTGGTGAGGGTATGGCGGATTACAAGATAGTTTACAGGGACTTTGATAAGCTAGTCGAGGTTGGCTTGGGCGAGTTTTTAAAAATATCAGGCAACTTTGAGGCAATCCCAATGTCACGAATCCAAATTATCAAGAAAAAAAATAAAATTTTATTTCAAAAAACCATGAGATGAGATAGATTTGGGCATTCCAGAAAAAATAAAGGCCATCCAAGATGAGATGGCAAAGACTCAGATAAACAAGGCAACAGAGCACCACATTGGCCTTCTTCGCGCCAAGCTTGCAAAGCTTAGACGAGAGCAAGAAGAAAGCAAATCAAAAAAAGGTGGAAGCGTCGAGGGCTTTGATATCAGGCGTGCAGGAGATGCTACAGTAGTACTGATTGGTCTTCCAAGCGTTGGAAAATCTACTTTGCTTAACAAAATAACAGATGCCAAGTCTGCAGTTGCCGCATTCCAGTTTACAACCGTAACAGTTGTGCCAGGGATGATGGAATATCGTGGAGCTAAAATTCAGATACTTGATTTGCCAGGAATCATAAAGGGCGCATCAAGTGGAAGAGGGCTTGGGAAAAGAATTCTCTCTGTTGCAAGAAGCGCAGACCTTGTTTTGCTTATCTTGGATGTTTTTCAGCCAGAACACCAAGACCTGCTAAAAAACGAGCTGACAAACATTGGAATCAGGCTTGACCAAAACCCGCCAAATATTATAATTGAAAAAACAAACAGCGGAGGAATTAGCGTTTCACAGATTGTAAGACTGACTAAAATGTCTGAAGAGCTGCTAAAAGACATTCTTCGAGTTTATGGATTTACAAATGCACGAGTTGTGATAAGAGAAGACATTGACTCTGAGCAACTAGTTGACTATATCTCAGGAAAC
>JACOWO010000180.1 GCA_016176745.1 Nitrosopumilales archaeon | reverse complement strand
TGAAACTCGACTAGCTGGGAAATTCGTGCCTTTAAGTCTGAATACTGAGTAGTTGTATTTGTAAATCCAGTCTCAGATATTGCAAGACGATTTTTGTAGTCTTGCAATCTATCTTCGATGTTTTTTAGCGAGCCTTTTCTTTTTTGTAGATATTTTTTAAGAAGATGAATTGACTGGCTTAGCCCTTCAATTGATGAGCTAAGTGAAATAATTTTTGTAATCTTGGAAATCTTTGAATTGATATCAAGTACTACTGCGTTTGCCTTTGCCTCAAAGTATTCACCATGAATTGTGACTGTCTTGTATCCTTGCTCTGATAATCTGTGTGCAGCTTCGCGTGACTGTACTAACAGTACGTTTCCAAAAAGAAATGTACGTATTGCTGAAAATTTATCATCACATCTTATGTAGTCGGATAATATGCCAATGACTTCATGATCATCAGGTACTGATGGTCTTAGTGGAGGAATTGCATCAATTGGGAGTATTTTTAGACGAGGTAGTCTTCGTGTGCGGATAACTTCTGCAAGACTGATCAAAGTTGCAAAGTCTTTTACAATAACTGCCTTGAGCCAGTCAGAGCCAACAGCTAGTATTGCACGTTCGTGATTCGTATCCCATGAAAACATTTCATAGACTAGACCCTCGATGCCAAGCTTGTTTGCGTCTTCTTTTAGTTGTGCAATAGAATAATCTTCATGCATTATTCCCTTGATTGTTCTGATTTGTGTTTCGTACTGGGCTGCTGCCTTTGATGCCTTGTCTAAAATTAACGCGAGATCATCTACGTCTTGTTCTCCCTTGACTCGTTTTGTGCCAAGCTGTGAAATTCTTGATTTTAGTTCAGCAATTGTTGCCTTGTGATTTGAAATGACAATGTCTAGTCTTTCTGCAAGACCTGCCATCTTTGATTGCTCGTCTTTAAAATTTTGAACGCTAATCGTGTTTTTGTCAATTTTTCCTTGAATGTCGTTATGCTCTGATTCGAGCCTAAACAACGCTAGTTTTGCAGAATTAAGTCGCTCAACAAGGCTTCTTACTTTGACATCTGCTTCGATTTTTCTTGTAGAAATTTTTGATTGCTCTTTTAAGACTCCTGATAGCTCAGAGTCCACTAGTCTGACTTGCTCAGAAATTGATCTTTGTGACTCTTTTGCGCTACGAATCGCCTGTCTTAGCTGCTCGATTTTTGGCTCAAGATCAGCTCGCGTTTGTCCAAGCTGTTCAAGATCTGTCTTGATTTGTGGTAGTCGTGTATCGATTTGTTCCAGTCTTCTTTTTGATGTTATTATTTTGCTGTTTGCACCTTCTGATTTTTGCAGAGCCTCTGATATTTGCGAATCAATTGAAGATTTTGCCTGGTTGTATGCATTTACCTCTTCCATGAATTTTGATTTTTGAGAGTTTAGATCATGAATTTCTTTTCTAATTGCACTTCGTTCTTCTTCAAATTTTTTTATCTCAGATGTTATTGCATGTAGGTTGCGTTCTTGTGATAGTTTTGATGTTCGTATAGTTTTTAGATCT
>JACOWO010000051.1 GCA_016176745.1 Nitrosopumilales archaeon | reverse complement strand
CCAGGTCTGTATGACTCTCCGCCTGGCATGTTTTCAACAGATGGAATAATTCCAACTAAATTAACTGGCAGCTTGAGATCAGATGCTGCCTTCATTATTCCTAAAACAGTACAGCCCCCACACTTGTCAAACTTCATCTCATCCATTTTCTCGCTTGGCTTGATTGAGATTCCACCTGTATCAAATGTTACAGCCTTTCCAACAACTACAACTGGCTTGTCTTGCTTTTTGCCTCTACGATATTCTAAGATGATTAGCTTTGGCTCGTTTTTGCTTCCCTGACCAACAGCAGAAATTCCACCAAGCCCTTTTTGTTTTAGTTCACTTTTTGACAAAATGGTACACTTGAGATTATTTTTTGATGCTAATGATTTTGCAAAACCTGCTAGTTGCGCAGGCGAGCATTCGTTTGGAGGAAGGTTTGCAATGTCTCTTGTATAGTTTACAGCTTCGGAAATTTTTTTTGCCTTTAAAATAACATCATCAACCTTGTGTGAGGTCACAAGGATTAAGTCAGGTGCATTGCCTTCCTTTTTTTCTTTTTTGTACTTGTCAAATGAATACATTGACATCTCTGCTCCTTCAACTATTGCAGAGACTGTTTGATTGATGTTAAACTGGAGTTCTTCTGGAACAATGATCGTAAAATCCGCAAGTTTTAACTCACGAACTTTTTGTGCAATTTTTCCTGCAACCATTCGTATAGAGTCTGTTGCTGTCTTTTGTTTTTTTCCAAGACCTGCAATGATTATTTTTTCTGCAGCGATTAGCTGATGTGTATGAATTATAGAAAAAGACTCAAACTTGCCTTGTGTCTCCTTTATTGACTGCTTTACTGCTGCATCAAGCTTTGCTGGCAGTTTTGGAATGCCAAGTGGTTCCTTTGAATCTTCAAATATGAATGCACAAAGCGCCGAAGTCTTTTTGTTTAGCGATTGATTTTTCTCTGATTTTATGTTCATGATTTTCTTAATCTCTAGTTTCCTGTTTTATAAATTCAGTTTTCTTTTCACTCTCTTAATTTGTTTTATTCATTCGTGTTTTGCTAATGATGATCGTGCCTAAAAAAGAGCAAAAAGATGTAAAAACTAGGAAAATTATCAAACAACTAGTTCATATTGCAGACAAACCCATCGGTTTTGGATACTTAGAAATGGTATTACAAAATTTGAGCACTAGTCGTTGTCCATACTGTGGAAAAAATGTGCCATTAACCGATAATGTTACTGGTGAGAGGTTTTGCGGAAAATGTGGCTATGTAATGTCTGAGCGAATGGAAAGCGCTGGCCCAGAGTGGAGATCCTTTTTAGACGACGATCAGAGCAAAAGCAGAACAGGGGACAAAACATCGCTTAGCAGACATGACATGGGACTAGCTACAATAATCAATCCAGTAAACAGAGATGCAACAGGAAAAAAGCTCTCAAAAGGCATGCAAATCTCAATTGGCAGATTAAGAGTATGGGACAGTCGAAGTCAGAGCCAGCCAGTTGATAGAAACCTAAGAGACGCATTTAATGAGCTTTACAAGATGAAAGACAAACTTGCCTTGCCTGATGCAGTCATTGAAAAAGCAGCTTATATTTACAGAAAGGCACTAGAAAAAAAACTTGTTAGGGGAAGATCAATTCCAACAATGATGGCAGCATCACTTTATGCTGCTTGTCGTGACGCAGAGACCCCACGTACCCTAAAAGATGTTGCCGATATTGCAAACATCAAAAGAAGAAACATTGCAACATGTTACAGACTGCTTATACGAGAATTTGATCTAAGAGTTCCAGTAGTTGATTCTGTCCAGTGCATTTCTAGAATTGCAAGCAAAGCTGGTCTGTCTGAAAAAACAAAGCGCGATGCAGTGAAAATTCTAAGAAAAGCAGAACAAGAGGAAGCATCTGCAGGCAAAAATCCTATGGGACTTGCAGCAACTGCACTTTATGTTGCATGTCTTGAAAACGGAGAAAACGTCTCCCAAAGAGAAATTGCAATGGCATCAAATGTAACCGAAGTAACACTAAGAAACAGGCTAAAAGGCTTCAAAACCCAAGGCATTTACAAATACTAGTTATTTGGTTGATCTGTCATATAGTACTGTTCTGCACATTCCTTACAACAAAACTCACTAACAAATAATTCAAAATCCTTACCGCAGTTCTTACATTTTACGTCCATAAACACTCAATTTTAAAAAAGAAGAGTAGATTCTATCGTTTCCTCTTGCTCTTAGAACCTTTTTTTCCTGCATTTCTTTTTCTAGTGGCAGCAGCCTTTTTTGCTGCAGCACTACGTTGAGCTTTTGTAAGTCTCATCTTACAACATGAAGCCTTTGCCTTGTATTATAGAGCACTAGTGTACATTATTTACGTTAATACCAATTCACAGAGCAACATTTTTTCAGAAAATTTCAATGATTGTTTGAGCTGACTATGTAACTTGTGGTTAATGAAAAAAATTTATAGAATTTTTTAAATGAAGTACATTAATCTTGCGAAGAAAACTTACTGATAAATTCTGCCGCCCTGTTATATGTGATAATTATTAAAAATTTGATAATTGAAGACGGCAGGTATCACACTTGTTGCAATCCTTCTTGTAGGAGCATTAGTTACACCTCTTGATTTTTCAGAAGCTCAGGTCTCTAACCAAACAGTACCAGCTGCACCAACAAATCTTAATGCAACTGCAGTATCAAGTTCTCAAATAAATCTATCATGGACTGCTCCAGTTAATAGTACTCAAAGTCAAGTCAGTGGATATAGAATAGAGATCAAGCCGTTATGTGTTGGTTCCTTCTCCATACTTGCAAATACAACTACAACGGCAACAACTTATGCAGATACTAATTTGATAAGTGGAATATGTTATGAATATAGAGTATCTGCAATAAACTCAATCGGTGTTGGAAATCCATCAAACACAGCATCTGCGGCAACTTGGTCAGAACCAAGTGAACCAAGATCATTAACCGCAAGTACAGTATCCTCATTACAAATTAATCTAAACTGGACTGTGCCACTAGATAGTGGAGGTACACCAGTAAATGGCTACAAAATAGAGCGAAGAAACTCATGTGCAGGAAGTTTCTTAACTATAGTAGCAAACACAAGCAATACAAACATAGTATATTCTGATACGGGTCTTACCAATGGTACATGCTATCAGTACAGAGTTTTTGCACATAACATAGTAGGCACAAGTCTGTCATCAAATAATGCAACTGCAACCACACTTCAAACTCCAAGTTTACGCCTTCCAAGTGCACCTACAGGTCTTAATGTCAGTGCAATATCAGGTACGGCACTAAAATTAACTTGGAATACACCAGCTGATCAAGGCAACTCACCAATTACTGGATACAACATCCAAAGAAATGGTACGGTTATTGTAAACAATACTGGCACGATCCAAACAAGCTATACTGATACAGGTCTTTTGTTTGATCATCAGCAAACATATCGAGTTGCAGCATGGAATTCTGTTGGTTTAGGTCCGTATTCAAATGCAACAGTAGGAAAAACTGGAACGCAAGTTAGTACACCAAAAGAAATTGAAAACCTCGGCCAAGCGGTTTCAAGTTTTGTGCATAAATACAATGTTATCTTCAAGCAACAACGAGATGAAACAATAAAGGCAATAAAAGAATGCAATGACAAAGTCAAAAACGCATCACAAGAAGATAGAAAGCAGATAAAAGATGATTGTAAAATAACATTACATAAAATCAAAGAAAAATACAAGGAATTAAGAAATCAATTCAAAGCTGACTTTAAAGAATTTAGAGAAACTACAAAAGTAGTACTAACAGAAGCAATGGAATCCAAAATAATTACTAAAGAAGATGTAAAAGAAGTAAAACAGGAAATAAAGCAAGTTAAAAATGAAGTAAAAAAGAGCGAAAAAGAATTTAAGAAAGAGCTAAAAGAGCTCAAAAAAGAGTCAAAGAAATCAAAAAAAGATAAAAACAATTAAAGAACTTTTTCAAGTTTTACTTCTGGTTGATTGATTCGAACAAAAATTCTAATTGAATAATGTGTTTATGTCCACTTTTCAAGTTCTTCTTTTTTTACACGAACATCATCAACATATACAGTATCTTGATCCTCAAATACCGTATGCCATCTTTTGTCATGAGGTAGCATTCTATCTAATTGCTTTACCTTCTTGTTAGTTGGTGCTCTATTTAGCAAGGCACCCCACCGCATGTTTGGTATCCTAGGCATTATTTCGTTGATATCTTTCACGATTTTTTCACTTTTCTTACTATTCTTAAATTCTTGTATCATATTAAAGAATCTCAGGCAATTTTTTTCAAGCTAGGAAAACTATATTTTCTAATCTAATTCGTATTCTTTTGTTTCGGGGCTTAGAAGAGTAGGAACTATTACTATTACAGCACCAATTATTATATTCAAACCAAGAACTATTGGCGCAAAACTGCGTTCTGCTAATGACATTAAGGTTAATGCAATCAAAGGCGACCAGGAACCAAAAATGAGCCCAGCATTGTAGGAAAAACCAGCTGCACTGTTTCGTATTTCTGTTGGAAACCTTTCAGAAAAGAATGCAGGCACTGGACCTGATGCTGTTGATACGACAAATGCATAGATTATGACAAACAAAAATGCAGCCATGCCGCCGCCAAGTATGCCAATTGCCATTGGAATAACAACTCCAACAGCTACTCCTGCAAAAATGATCATCGCTTTTTTTCTTCCAATTCTTTGTGAAAGCCAGCCAGTAAAGATCATGCCAAGCCATGAAGCAAGTGTTGCAGCAATCATTATGCTTGCAACATCTGATCTTTGAAAGCTACCAAACTGTTGCACAAATGTTGGAAGTATTCCAATGGAACCATGATACATGTACACCATACCTGTCATGATAGCAGCACACAACAAAAATGCACGTCTGTGCTGTTTTCCAAGAACCGTTTTTCTTAGAGGTGACCTTTCAAGCTGCTTTGCTTTGTTTTTTTCTTCCCACAACATTGACTCATCCATTTTTAGTCTAACAAACAATGCAACAAAACCTGGTGCAAGACCAGTAAAGAAAAGCACTCTCCATCCCCACTCATTAAACGAGTCTCCAATAAAGATCAGAGTTACTATCTGAAACGCAATTGATGCAAGCAAAAATCCAAAAGAAAATCCACTTTGTAAAAATCCTGACAAAACACCTCGTTTTTGTTTTGGAACACTTTCCATTGTTATGACAGCTCCACTTCCCCACTCGCCTCCAGCAAAGATTCCTTGAATCAGTCTAACTGCAATCAAAAGAACAGGTGCTATCACTCCTACTAGAGTATAAGTTGGCAAAAGTCCGATTGAAAATGTTGTAATCGAAAATCCCATTATTGTAATTATCAGCGCTTTTTTTCTGCCAAACTTGTCACCATAGATTCCAAAAACTGCAGCACCCAAAGGCCGCATTACAAGTGTAACTGTGTAGGTAGCAAAGGTTGCAAGAATACTAAAGACTGGATTCTCTGATGGAAAAAACAGCTGACTAATTGATGGCACAACAAGTAACATCAAGACAATATCATAGCCATCAAGCGACCAGCCAAGAAAGGAGCCTGCTACAATCTTTTTTTGCGCAGAGGTTAGCGTTGACATGATATTTTAGAAATGACTTTACTATTTGATCTTTATTTTAACAAACTAGGTACAGAGGGCTTTTCTTACGAATGATACGTAATTGATATATCTTCAAATAGGATTTTAGTGACTAATCATGAACAAGCAACTAACGACATTTTTTTTACTATCGGTGCTAGTTCTAGGACTGATCAATACTCCATCCACACTTTCTAAACTATCTGACAATACACAATCTTTCCAATTTAGCAATAATGTCTTTGCGCAAACTGAAGAAACTGAGGACGATGAAGAAGACTCTGATGTAGAAGTCGAAACTGAAGTAGAAATTGAGGTAGAAACTGGAGCAGAATCTGAAGAAACTGAAGAAGAGGAAGAAGCTGAGGAGGAAAAAGAAATTGAGATTGAAGTTGAAATAGAAAATGGACAAGCTGAGATAACGATCAAAATCGATAATGAAGAAGAGGAATACACACTAGATACAGATGTTGAGGCCGAAATCATAGCATCAATAAGTGAAAAGACCGGTTTGACAGAAACCGAGATTAAAGAAATCTGGAAGTTAGAGATCGAAACAGAAGACGAAACAGAAGATGAAGAAGAAAAAGCTAAGAAACGTG
>JACOWO010000201.1 GCA_016176745.1 Nitrosopumilales archaeon | reverse complement strand
ACCAAAAACAACTATTGCAACAATTGCATATCTGATATTTTTTCGCCAAAACGACGCATCTGTCAATCCTGATACTGTTGCAGCATACATTACCAAAGGCAACTGAAAAGAAATTCCAAATGCCAAAAGAAACTGCAAAACAAATGTCACAAAATCAACTATATTAAAAAATGTAACAATGCCTGCAGACTCGCCATATTGGTAAAGAAAATCAAGAATGTATGGAATTACCATAACGTATGAAAAAACACAACCGATAACAAAAAGTCCTATTGCAGGAAGTGCAATTGATCGTCCAACTTTGATCTCACGTTCCTTTAGTGCAGGGGAAATAAACCCACTAAGTTCCCTTACAACAACTGGCATCGAAACAACTATCCCAACAAGTGCAGCTATGTATATCTGGGCAAAAAATGCCTGACCTGGAGCAGTTTGGATTAGTGCAACGCCTTCTGGTACAAGTTGTATTCTCATCTGGTTTGTAATCTGTGCAGCAATGTTGTCTAGGGGCTGTGGTTCTGGATAGTAGAGTATTACTCCGGAAAACTCGATTGGAGTAAAATGAAATGACAGAATAAAGGCAACAACTATTCCAACAGAAATAACAATTCGCAAGATACGTGTTCTAAGCTCATTTAGGTGTTGAGTGATTTCATGTATCTCAGACATGGATTAATTTACTTCAAGCACTATTTATTTTCAGTATTATTTTATTTTTAAACATAAACCACATTCTAGAAATATCAAAAGTACTATCTTCCACCAGGTACTGGCAAAAGCTTTGCTGTTGGAAGTCCTGATTGCACTTTTTCTTCTTTTGTCAAGTCATCAAACTCTATTGATATTGAGGCCTTTGCCTTGAACTTTGACTCGAGCTCTTTTGCAAGCTGTCCAACCTCTTTTCCACTATAGATCTCCTTTGAGCCTTCAAGAAAACCTCGCTCTCCTCTTTCTTTTTCCTCGCCTCCAACTTTTGATTTGAGAAATTTTGCAATTTCAGGCACTTCTTTTCTTTCAATATTGTTATGATAGTAAGCAATTCCTTTAATTTGATTATAATCAAACGGTGTTCCGTTTTTATAGAGAAATACACCGATAAACTCTGCGTTTTCTTCTGGCTCTCTGATGCATTTTATTTCCCAGTTGAGAACCTTTTGTATGTTATAGTTTAGCTTCTCAACTTCTTCCGAAGTTAGTTTCCAGTATCTGTCTCGTATCATCTAGATAATCAAGCTAAAGCAGTGTTATGTAATTGTTATTGTTGTTTTAGTGACTTTGCAAAGATAGGTTAATTACGTTTTGATTATGACACAAATTTATGTCAACATACACTGTCCATGTTACAATTGAAAACAAACCAGGAATAAATGACCCTGAAGGCGAAACAATCCTTAATGATCTTGTCTTGAAAGGAAATTATTCTTTTGTTACAAAAATCCGTTCTGCAAAAATGTTAAAGTTTACAATAAAGGAAAAAGACAAAAAGTCTGCAGAAAAAAAGGTTCGTCAGTTATGTGATGAGCTGCGAATCTACAATCCTATGGT
>JACOWO010000050.1 GCA_016176745.1 Nitrosopumilales archaeon | reverse complement strand
CTTTGAAGTAGACAAAAATCTACATGCATATTCACTAGCAAAATATTCGACTCTACAAAACCTTGATTTAAGATATGGTGATGGCTTCAAATCTAGTGACAGCTTCTCAATTTTTGTTTCAAATTTGCCATATTCAGAAAGCAGAAAGACGATGCAATGGTTACTGCAAAAGAAATTTTCACGAGCAATCATAATGGTTCAAAAAGAATTTGCTGAAAAAATAACATCAAAAGGCAAAGAGAAAAGAGCAATTTCTATACTTGTAAGATATGCTACAAATATTGAACAGATAATGAAGGTAAACAAAAATAATTTTCAACCTCAACCAAAAGTCGATTCTGTTGTTTTGAAACTAGTTCCTAAGAAAAAACTTTCAAAAAAACTAATTACTTTGGTAAATCAACTATTTTCCTATAAGCGAAAAAAGATTCAAAACATATACAAGCAATTTGGAAAAGAGTTCAAATCAGATAAGCGACTTGAAGATTTGTCAGGAGACGAAATAATTGAAATTGCAAAACAGATTGGAAAGAACTGAAGAATACGCACCAGCAGAAGACACTTACTTTTTAGAAGATCACATCAAAAATGAAAAAGGTAACGCCGCACTGGATGTTGGAACAGGATCCGGTTATCTTGCAAAAAGCCTTTCAAAATCATTTTCGTTTGTTGTTACAACAGACATTAGTTTCAATATTTTAAAAAATCAAACATACAAGACAAAAAACATTGTTTGTTGTAATGGTGCAGACGCGCTGTCATTTAATTTCGATCTAGTAGTATGTAATCTTCCATATTTAGAAACAGACGAAATTTTAGACATAGCGACAGATGGAGGAAAAGATGGAATAGAAATACCAATAAAAATCATAAAATCTGCATCAAAATGTGTTAGGCCTGGAGGAAAGTTCCTGTTTGTAACATCGTCTTTATCAAATCATGCTAGATTAATGGAGCTAACCACACAAGAAGGATTTGAAGTTAAAATTTTGGCAAAAAAGAAATTATTTTTTGAAGAATTGATTTTAGTTGAAGCAAGAAAAAAATAATTACTTGCGCAATTTTTCTTTGGAAATCTTTGCAATCGCATCTGCCATTTCACTAGTTTTTGCAGAGCCACCAATATCATATGTGACATACTTTCCTTCATTGATTACTTGTTCTGTTGCCAAAAATATCGCATTTCTAATCTCTGGCTCTCCAAGATATTCAACCATCCAAGCCCCAGATAATATGGCAGCAGTTGGATTTACCTTATTCATTCCCTTGTATTTTGGTGCACTTCCATGTGCTGGCTCAAACATTGCATAAGAATCACCAATGTTTGCTGAATACACATTTCCAATAGAACCTATATTTCCAGATGCGCATTCTGATATTATATCCATAAACAAATTAGTACTAACTAAAACTGAATTGTTGAATCTTTCTGGATTTTTGACTAGTTGTTGGGTCATGTTGTCAATGTAATACTCTTCAATTTCTATTCCGGAATTTTCTTTTGCAGCTCGTTCAATCTCACCCCAAAATATTCCATCAGTTTCTTTGAGTATGTTTCGTTTCGTAATGGCAATAATTTTTTTCAAATTGTACTTTTTTGCCCATGCAAATGTGGCATCAGCAATTCTCCGACAACCCTTTCGTGTAGTTTTTCTAATTGCAATTGCAGAATCATCAGATATTTTAAACTCTATTCCTGCATAGAGCCCCTCAGTTGCCTCTCTAAAACACACAAAATCAAGTTTCTTATTAGGCGATAATCTCTCATACGTTTTAATCGGTCTTATATTGCAATAAAGTTGAAATTTTTGACGGGTTGAAACAGCAACACTTCGAGGTGCATCTGGTCTAGGAATCGTAGTAGTCGGCCCTTTATAGCATGCATCACTTTCTTCCATAATTTTGGCTGTCTGATCTGGAATGTATGTATCACCGCCATTTTTTTCCCATTGTTCTGAACCTGCTTCACACAAAATTAATTCACATTGCGTGTTGCATGCCTTTAGAACATGCATCATAGCATCGACAAGTTCGGGGCCAGTGCCATCCCCCTTAAGTACTGCAGCCTTTTTTGCCAATGCAGGAAAATTGCAAGTTTCAGTGTATTTAATTGTACTTATAGTAAAATTTCAAAAAACTACCACATTCTTAAAGTGAAACAATCTCAGCATAAATGAAAATGAATATAGTCCAACTATCAGACATTCATGTAGGAACACAATTCAGAGAAAAAGTTTTTGATACTGTATTAGATGAAGTTAATGCGTTAAAACCTAATGCAATTATTGTTACAGGTGATCTTACAAACGAGGGATTGATAAAAGAATATGAAAAATGTAAGGAATTAATTTCACAACTTAATGCTCCAAAAATCATAGCTATTAGCGGTAATCACGATTATAGAAACACAGGTTATCTGGTTTTCAAGAAATATTTTCCATTTGAGACAGTTAATGAGCTTGATAAGGACGTAGTAGTTGTAACCCTTGGTACCGCGAGGCCAGATAGAGACGAAGGCGAAATTGGATACAGACAGAATCTTTGGCTTGAACGTACGATGAAAAAATATGAGAAAAAAATCAAGATTCTTGCAATGCATCACCATCTAATTGGAATACCTGATACCGGCTCTGATAGAGTCACTGTGATTGATGCAGGTGATGTACTACGAACAATACTAGCTACTAATGTTGATCTAGTATTGTGTGGTCACAAACACCGCCCATGGATTTGGACATTCAAAAATCTCTCAGTTGTAAACGCTGGTACTACATCATCAGAAAGGGTTAGAGGACTTTTTGAAAATACCTATAACATCATAAAAATAGAAAATAAGAAAATACACGTTGATCTAAAAATTGTAGGCGGAAAAAGAATACCTCTTGAAAACATTGTGAAAAATTATACTCGTTTTGGGGAAGAATGAATTTATTTACAGACTAGTTTTAGCAACCCTGAGCGGGGATCGCCTAGCCTGGTAGGGCGTGGGATTGCTAATCCCATGTCCGCAAGGACGCGAGGGTTCAAATCCCTCTCCCCGCGCCATTAAAATCAAAACTTAGACTTAATAGACGCGCAATATTTTCACCTTCATGGGTAGACGAAAAACCCAAAAGATCATTAAAAGTGGACCAAAAAACGTCACAACAGGGATGTGTCCTTTGTGCAAAACCATTGGAAGAATTTTCATAATAGGGCAAACTGGAAAAGAGAAGGGAAAATGCCCTGCATGTAATCAAGAATTTGATTTATGAGAAAAAACTAACCAAACTATCAATAAATTGATCCATAACTTTTTAAGATCTTTTTTCTGTTTTAGAACATTATGGCTAATGAAGCAGAAACAATCTATGATAGGGTTGCAAAACTAGAAGATGAAGTTGCAGCTTTACGAAATGAAGTCGATATACTAAAGAAAGCACTGCGTAACAAAGTTGCAAGACACGAAATTTCAATGATAAGAAAAGGACATGACATCCAGTCTATCATTGATTGATTTTTTCCCTAATACTTCTTATCAATTCTAAAACAAAATCGGCATCTTCAGCATTTGGCTCAAGTTCCAAATAGCGATTTAGGAATTTTAATGCCTCGTCATTATTTAACAAATAATGTTCCAAAACCCCTTTATCTCTAATATCTTCAGGCATATTTGGTTCAAGACCAAGTATCATGTTTGTACAGCGTATAGCCTTGTCGTATGCATAAGAGTGGGTGTAAGAGTTTTTTAAATTACGAAGCATACGAATCAAGACATGTTCTGGTCTTAACTCATTTAGGAACTCTGGAAGAAATTCAACATCATCACCATAATTTCTGTAAAGAATTTCATTTAGATCATCGATTGTAAGTAATTTTCCTTGGTTAAAGGGATCTACGACTATTTCTTCTTTGTATTTTACAATTACATGACTTGGAAATCCAACTATTCTAAGATCCAGTCCTATATGCTTTGCAACCTCAGAATACAAAATTGATAAAGTAATCGGTATTCCTGATTTCTTTTCTATAACATCATTTAAAAAATTGTTCTTTGGGTTGTAGTAATCATCGGCATCTCCTTTGAAACCATATCTATGAAAAAAATGTTCATTTAACATGGAAATGCGATATGTTGGATTATCAATATTGGTAATCGATAATTGGAGGGACTTGCCAATATCGTTGATTTTTTGAATATAGTCATTGAAATTAAGGTTGGGATATTCTAAAAGCTGTGATAATTTAAGGCACTTTTCAACTAGACTATATTTTGGACTAGTTGCAAATGAGGTCCATTCTGCAACAAAAGGATCAAATTTTTCACTCAATTTTTTATTATATAGATGATTTTCTTTTTAGATATAATGTTGGTTCTTTTAGTTCTTTAGTTGAAGGGGGATCATCAATTAAAATTTTAAACGTCTTTTTACCAAATTTTTCAAAAACTATCTTTGTGAAATCTTTTCCAAGGCTTTTTCTTACTTGGTAAGACGAAATGTCTGTTCCAACAAAAGAGGTAAGATAATGTAGAAAATCTGCATCATCTTTTAGCATGTTTTGTACAATGAACTCAGCCATGCCCTCCATGGTAGTAAAGGCAGCATGATGAGCCTGAATTGGTTTTAGCCATCTCTGGTAAATATCCAATAACTGAGGAACAGTCTCTGAAATTTTTGGATCAATTTCAACTCGTGTGAATGTCATCACATCTGGCCCAAGTACATTTACTATAAAATTATCAGGATTTAACATAAAGAAGAGATTCGCTTTTTTTGCAATCGGAAAATCATCTGGAACAGGCTGCAGCTGAAGATATTCTGATAGATTTGCCACAGTTTTATCATCTAAACCTAAAATTATCTTTGCGAGTTCTTCGTTTAGGGCATTAACATTCATAGCTGCATTTTTGTTCATTTCTTGCAAGTTTTCTTGTATTGAATGAATCATCTCTTCAAGAATTGTCATTTTTAACGCTCCCACATAACCTGACTTTATAGACTCAAATTTTGGCTCGTACGGTTTTCCTTGTCTGTAAAGAATGATTTGTGGATAGCTTGAGAGAACAAATTTGTTTAGATAAATTACATTATCTAGATAGTCACCATATGTGGTAGAAATTTTTGAAAGATATTGAATTGCATAAGTAGAATATACGAAATACTTGGCAGCGTCTTGCTCTATTAGGGATGAAATTTTTTTAGTATCTTTTTTTGATACTGCCTCAAATAACTCCTCTACAAATTTTCCTGCATTAGAAGCCGCAAAGACCTTTCTTCCTTTCAACTTTTTCAAGTCATCTAAATCAGGATACTTTATCCTAGTTTGTGGTGAAACTGAAATGCCAGTAAAATCATTTATCTTTTCTTTCATTCCTGAAAAAATATTTTCAGAAATTTCCTCAAGTGAATCAAATTTTATAGAAAAACCTAGATCTTCTTTTATTTTTTCAGTTAGATCCTTTATCACCTTTTCTTCATTTAATTCAATTTCAAGCTGTGCAATCAATGATTCAGAGAATTCTTCTAATTCGCCCATTTTGCTATCAATCGTATTTGAACTAGATTTAACGGTAACTAGCTTTGTAAAATTGGTTTGAATACAAACATTTTTTCATCACATAAAGGATATCAGAGCAACTAAAATCAGTGTGTATCAGCTATGCTTTCATCGAAAAAAAACTGGATGTTGTACATTTTGCCTTCAAGCATCTCTGCAGAAGGCTTGCACATTGTTTTGCCGTTATACGTGATTTCACTTGGTGGCACAGTAAGTGATGTTGGAATTGTTATCGCACTTCAATACGGCACTGCCGCATTAGGGTCTATTTTTTGGGGCAAAATAATAGATAGATTTCATGTAAAACGAGTAATTTTGTTGGTTTGTTTTTCTGCTATTACGTTATGCTGTATCTGGCTTTATTTTACAACAGAACTTAACATCATCTATGCAATATCGACAATAATTGGATTTTTCATAGTTGGCAAAAACCCAATAACCCAACTTCTTGTAATGGAAACTGTTCCTAACAACCAGTGGAGTAAACTCTTTTCATTTACTGCAATAATCACAACATTTGGCAGTTTTACAGCCTTTGCTGTGGGTAGTATTTCAAATTATTATTTTGAAGTAGGCCCATATTTTTTGTTCTGTGCAATAACTAGTAGCATAGCAGTAATTGTAAGTGTAATAGTAAAGAGTTCGACATTTCTTGAACGTAATACCCTTGTTCAGTCTATACATGGTTTAAATTCTATTTTCAACCATTTTCGTTTTCATTTTCAATTAGTTTTTCCTAAAATCCCACATAGAAC
>JACOWO010000049.1 GCA_016176745.1 Nitrosopumilales archaeon | reverse complement strand
TCCCCATAGAGAATGCTTGCATTTTTTAAAAGCATGATAATTCATAGATCTCTGGCTTTTCTTTTCCAGAATCTCTAATTTGTCGTATAGTATCAAGAGATTTTGTTGCAAGCTTGACAGCCTCTCGTGCAGTTTTTCCTGTTCCAATTCCACAGTTTAATGTAACCTCAAGCTCTTTTTTTGCCAAAGCGATGAATTCTTTTGCATATTTATTTGCAAATTCATCTGATACAACCATGAAATTATCACCACCCATAAAGAAGGTTAGTGAGTTTTTTTTAAGAAAAAATTCTGTCATTTTTGAATAAAGCTTGAATATCATTGATGAGATTTCACACGGTGAAGTGTTTTGTCTTTTTGATGTCAGATTTTCAACATCAAAATGAATGATTGTTACCTTTTGTTCTGATTTTCCGTTAACAAAGCCATAGATGTTGTGTTCTTTGCTCAGGTTTGCATCAAAAGGAGTTTCTGCAAATCCAATAGACATTGATAGTTTGAGATCAAAGTTCTTTGCAAGCTCTTTTTGTATTTCTATGTGATCATCTAATGTCAAACCATTTGTTATAACAAAAAATTCATCAGCACGATTCAAAAACACAAGTGAGTTTTTCTCAGAGAATAGTTTTTGTACATCTTTGTAAAGTGATGCCTGAAGCATTTGTAGCTGATGCTCTCTGTCGCTTCCTAGCGATAATGTCCAAGGACCATACTTGGTAATTTTGAGAATTGTTAGCTGAACCAACTTATCGTATCCTCTGTAATTCTTTTGAGATGTTAATTGCTGCCTCAACTGCTCGTTCTGCTACAGGTCTTATTCTTGCATATGCCTGTTTTTCTTGCATTCCAGGCCCAGAAATGCCAAGAGAGACTGCTTTTTTGTGCTTTAACGAGAGTTCTTGTAATGTTTTTGCAGTTGCGTGAGCTATGACTTCATCATGTTTTGTCTGGCCCTTAACTACTGCACCCAGTGTCACTACCGCATCAATATCGCTTTTTGATAACAATTCATCAATTACTAAAGGCATGTCATAAATGCCTGGAACCTTACAGATGTACTTTACATTAATTTTAAGTGAATGTGCCTTTTCTTGTGCCACCTCAAGCATTTTTGATGTTATTTTCTGGTTAAACTCCGAGACCACTATAGCTATGTTCAGAATTAATGCACCTTTGCGTATTCGATTAGCTCTTTGCCATCAACAAATGGAATGGCATTTTGTTTTGCATATTTTTGAGCCTTTTCTACTGATAATGCAGAATATGTCTGGGCATCCATCATCTCACATATGGCTGTAACAGGCCTAAGGTCTGCAAGTTCTGTCAAATATACAGACATCTCAGTATGTCCTCTCCTGCGTAAAAGAAGATCTTTTGCTGCAATTAAAACAGGCACATGTCCTGGTGTCTTAAATGATGAAACAAATTTTCTTCTTGGGTCGTCTGCATTATACAAATTTGTCATTTCTCTAATGGTAAGCGCTCTATCTCTATCTGTAACTCCAGTGTATGTCTGATAATGGTTAATTGAGATTGAAAATGTTGGATGATCACCATATGGTGCAAGTCCCATGATCATCTCTTTTGAGTTTGAATCAAAAGAATTAGAGTTTGATAAAATATCATGCATGTATCGTAATCCCAATTTTTCACCAAGTGGATTACTTATCGCTACGCATAGCAGCCCTCCTGCATGTTGACGCATTCGCGCAACATGTTCTGGAGTAACGAACTCGCCTGCTACTACCATGTCAATTTCGTTTTCTCTACCGCTTGAGTCATGTAGTAAAACAAATTCACCTTCTCTAAGTGATGTTATTGCCTCTGCAACTGTCATGATGAAAATGCTTCGTGTTCTGATTATAAAGTTTACTAAAAAATTGGTAATTACTACTAAAGTGGTAGATTATTATGTTTGTTTTAGGATATATTTTCCTAAAATATCAGTTTCAATATTAATTTTGTCTCCCACTATTTTGGTATGAAAGTTAGTAACCTTCATGGTATGTGGAATTAAACAAACTGATATACGATTTTTTATCGCATCAACTACTGTAAGACTGATTCCATCAACTGCGATAGAGCCCTTCTCTACGACATATCGCACCAGTTGTTTTGGGATATCAAACCAGATTTTAATCTCTTTTGGTTTTTTTTCTATTTTTTTTATTATTCCAACGCCATCTATATGTCCTAATACAAAATGTCCTTCCATTCTATCACCAGCTTTTATGCTACGTTCAATGTTTACTATACTACCTGTTTTTAGATTGCCAAGTGAAGTTTTTTTGGTTGTTTCTTCGATCATTTCAAAATTACATTTGTTTTTTGAAATTTTAGTTACTGTAAGACAAACTCCGTTAATAGCTACGCTTTGCCCGATTTGAAGACCTGCGACTTGTTTTCCTAAATCAACTGTCATTTTAGCTGCGCTTCTATTTTTTGGATTTTTTTCAATCTTTCCTATAATACCGGTTCCTTCTACAATACCTGTAAACATATTTCTGGGATGATTGTTAAGGTGTATAAAATGTTGGCTAGCGCAATGTGCCTATACATATTGAATTAATCAAGAGTCTATTCTTTTTGCCACTTGCAAAAGTGCCTTTGCTCGTTTATAATGTACTTCATCTATCATTTTTCCTTCAATGATGGTTGCACCACGTCCAGTCTTTGTTGTTTCTAAATATTTTTTGTAGACTTTTTCTGCCCATTCTATTTCTGTGTTGTTTGGGTAAAAAATTTCATGTGTTACTTGTATTTGGTCAGGATGAATAATGCTTTTTCCTGAATATCCAAGATTTTTTCCAGCAATACAGTCTTCTCTTAGACCATTTACGTCTTTAAGGTCTTGCCATATTGCATCAATTGCATATGTTCCTGCAGCTTTAGCATCAAGTGAAATCTTTGATCTAGCATACTTTGCGCCTTCTGCTTGTTTTGTGTACTCTATACCCATATCATTTAGTAGATCAAAGACGCCAAAAACCAAGGCTGCAATGCGTTTTGTAGAGGAAGCAATTGCATAGGAATTAACTACTCCTTCTGCTGATTCAATTGAGGGCATAAGTTCAATTGGTTTGAGTTTTCGTTTTTTTTCAAGTGATGATAGAGTTTTTTCGATTTTTTTTAGCTCGTTTACGTTGTTTACCTTAGGGATAACAATGCCATCGATGCCTTTTGCAGTGATTTCTGTAAGATCATCTACAGTCTTGCCAGAAGAAGGCGAGTTTATTCGTACATAAACGTCAGGGGTGTATTCTGAGCGTCTTTTTAGTGTCTCCTTGATCAGTTGGCGAGCGTTTTTCTTTTCATTGTCAGGAACAGAGTCTTCTAGATCAAAGCAAACAATGTCTGCTTGCAATGTTTTTGCTTTTTCTAAAAAACGTGAATTATTTCCTGGGACAAAGAGTAGGCTGCGGACAAGCCTTGCCATAAAAAATCTAGGCGCCTTCTGGTTTCAGTAAGATTTTTCCAAAAAGGCCTTTTCCGGTTAACATCTTTGTGTGTGCATCTGCAGCATTTTCAAAGGAATGAATTGAGTCAATTGCTGCTTTTATCTTTCCTTGGCCCATCCAAAAGAATCCCTGCTCTAGTTCTGCACGAGTTCCTTGAGTTGAACCCAAAATGTTAGTTCCCTTGAAAAAGATGTGTCTGAGATCGGTTTGCGCATCATAACCAGTAGTTGCGCCGCATGATACTAGTGTTGCACCATATTTTAGAAGTGTGAGCTGCTTGTTCCAGTGGGTTTGACCTATATGATCAAATGAAACATCAATTCCAGGAGATATGCCAAGCTTTTTTGAGATTTCTTTTGTTATTTCTCTAACCTCTTTATTCCAGTCTTCCTTTCTGTGATCTACTGCATAATCGGCTCCAAGTTTTTTGCATTTTTCAAGCTTGTCTCCACTTGCAGTTGCAATAACTGTACATCCATACAGCTTGGCAATTTGTATACCAAAACTTCCAACTCCAGAGCCACCGCCCATTATCAAAACTACCTGGCCAGGCCTAATCTTTGCTCTACCTACAAGCATATGCCATGAAGTAAGTAACGTCATAGAAGCTGCAGCTGCTTCCTCAAAGCTCACATTTTGTGGAATCTTTACAACATTTACCTCAGGTAGATGAGTAACCTCAGAGTATGCACCCCATAGCGGTCCTGTCTGAAATCCCCAGATAGTTCGCTTTTCACAATCATATTCACGACCATCAGTACATGCACTACAAACTCTACATGACATATTGGAGTGTGATGCTACTCTGTCTCCAACCTTGATGTTTTTTACCTCATCTCCAACTGCTATTACCTCACCTGCTGCATCAGATCCAGATATGTGTGGTAGTGGGACAGGTATTGGTTGGCCTCGCATTCCCCAAAGATCGTTATAATTTAGAGCCGCTGCCTTGACTTTGAATACTACTTCGGTTGATTTTGGTTTTGGTTCAGGAACATCTTTTACTTTTAAAATTTTTTTGTAATCATCATTTGGAGTATATTCTTCATAAACTACAGCTTTCATTGAGTAAAGCCCCTATTTCCCCTAATTATATTTTCTTAGCTTATCTTCGATTTATCTTAAAATCACGTTTTGGTTGTTGAATTGATAAAAGAATTTGTTTTAGCTGATCATCTGTTATCTGAGATTGTACTTTTCCCTGTGATGCCATGCTTATCAAATAGTTTTCAACCATGTTTGCAAGTTCTGGTTTGACTAGTTTAACATTATTCAGACGTAGTCTTGCCTCAGAAGATAGGATTTGTTTTAGAATTATTTCTTTTTGAGCGGCTATTTGTGCTTCTCTTAGTTCCTGATCATCTGTTTCATTAGACTCATGATGACTCATGATATCACATTATGAATAAACTTTCAAGTGTGGTGTTTTAACGACAAGCTCATTTAAAATTTCGGTTGCTAGCTTGTCAAGCTTTTGCATTCCCTGTCTTGATACGACGCGTCCTTTTTTTTCAACCTTTTCTACATATCCTAATTTTTCTAATCTATGAATTGCAGCACGTATGATTGCACCGCCTGCCAGTCTATGATGGGCCCCACCATATCCAACAGGTTTACTTCCACCATACATACTGCGTAAATCGGTGATTCCTACTGGACCATGAAGATAGATTTTCCGTAGAATAGATGCACATCTTGTGTACCACCAGTCACGATTTTGAGGTGGCCTTTCTTTGTGTGAACCTGTCTTTACATATGGCAGCCAGCTAGGTGGCTGAAGCTCTTCTTTTTTTAGAATCTCCGTTAATTTTTCGATCAATAAATCCGCTGGAACGTCGTATACTTTTGCCATGAAAAGTCAAACTCGTTACTGGTCTTATAAATCATTGAGCTATTACTTTACGATAAATATGACTGCAAAAATTACAAGTAGTCCGGATCGATTTTAATGAAGAACGACCTATCCGTGTTCGTGAGTTTACACTTGGTGCGATAAAGCTTTTACATTTTTTACAAAACATCATCCTAAATTCATAAGGCATTTGAATTCTATAGTGCGTGCTAATTTTTTTTGCGTGTAATGCCTGTTTTTGCGACAGCTCTGGATTTGATTTTGCATTACTCAATGCGTTTTCGATTAAAATTTTCATTCGCTCAAGTGCGATCTCTTTTCTTTCTTTATTCATACAAAGATGATATTGTATCGATTTTAAAAATTATAACAATAAGATGCGGTCGCCGGGATTTGAACCCGGGTGACGGGCTTGGAAGGCCAGCGTACTACCAGACTATACTACGACCGCGCCTAAATGAGCAGGCTTTGTGGCCTACATAAAAATTGTTTTTTCATACTCGTAAAGAATTCTACTAGTCACAACATGAGATTCTATAGGCATTTTATCAATTTTGATCAGCTGATCAATTCTTCTTTTAATCGAATTTGAGAAGTGTCCTTTCTGAAAACCACCAATAATTACACATGATTTGTCACTTAGTTTTTTTGCTACATTTTCGTATGTGCTTGATGTTCCCTCTGTTGATAGCCCTATGACTTGTTCTGGGTTTATTGTGTCAATTAATTGATCAAATTTCATCTCTTTTAGCTCCAGTAGTGTTTTATCATCAGTTTTTACAATGTTGTCTTTGAATAGCTGCTCGATTAGTCCTGCAAACCTGTGGTAAGATTTTGGAATATGAACTTCCTTGCCTACAAATATTACGTTGTCATTTATGGTATGAATATAGATTCTAATCTTATTGTCAAGGTAAAGCGGAGTTGAACATGCAGCTAGTAAGGAAATGTGTACTAGATCTGGCCTGCCTCTTTTAATCTCGTTTTCTATTCCTTTCATGGCAGCAAAGTGCCATGAATTATCCAGTAAAATCTCAGATGGTTTTTTATCAATTCTTTTGCTGTGTAAAACTACAGAGTTGTGAGCTTGGAGTTCTTTTGGAACAAGTTCAAGTGAAGACTCGGCAAGTATTAATGAGAGCATGGAAATTATTGCTGTATCTGTTTTTTGAATTCTGACCAACCAGGTTTTGGAGTTCCCTTAACATCGACTAGTCCTGCATTGCACAAGTAATAACCAAGTCGTTCTATTACAAACTCACGCCCTCTGGTCTATCATATTGTCTGTACCATGTGAAGAATTCAATTTGTGACTTGTTTTTCCTATAGAAATCATATGCAGTTTTTAAAAATTCTACTTGATCCTGTTCATTTCCATTAACAAACTCAGATGTACTCCAACTTATTTCAAATAAAGCAACTTTTTTGTCAGGAACCAAATCGAGTATTTTTTCCAAATCAGTTTGTGCCTCGTATGGTGTTTTTGCTATATCGTTTAGGCTGTCTACTGGAAAGTATGAAAAGGCAACAAAATCGCCCATGCCAAGCTCACTTACTAGATTTTCTAGATTTTTGTTAAAAATGGCATGCAGAGCAAATGAGCTTCCTATTTTTACGTCGGGATGTTTTTGTTTGATTTTCTCATATACGATATTGAAAAAGTGCTTATAGTTTTCAACTCCTCCCTCGTTATAGCGAAAGTGTTCCTCGATTTCTGCGCCAATTATGACAGTATCAATTATGTTGTATCTAGACAATACAACATCAAGAACTCTTACAGTATTGTCTGGTTCTAAAATATTCCAAAACATATAGAAGTTATTTCTTCCAACGCCAGTTGTTGCTGCTTGTTCATAAACTCTGTTTAGCTCTTCAAGTGTAGTTGCAGATGTTGGTGTATTTACAACAAGTCCAAGATTTGGATTTGTAGTTAATGGAATTGTGTTGTTATTTTCAAAATCAACTGTTAAAACAACAATGATTGTTATAACAGCTGCAGCTATTATTGCTCCAATTACACCAACTAGTTTTTTGTTCAATGATGTTGGCAGAAGAAAAGGTAGTAAAAAAGTTGTGATAGGTCAGCCAGACGTACAGCCACTAAAGCCGCATTCTATGCATATGCTACATCCTTCCACAAAAACAAGATTGTTTTTGCATGTAGGACACAGACTTTCTTCTTTTATTTCCTCTTTTACGCTACTTTGTTTTGGTGTTTCTTCTGGAGTCTTTAGCCGTAGTGCGTTATCAACTTGGGCTCTTATGTAAGAGTTCCTGATGTTTTGTGTAATAAAGTTGGTAACAAAATTGCTTGGTCTTACCTCAAAGTTTTTTTCTGCATTTTCACTTGTCATATGAAGTACCTGCTGGTGTCGTGAGCCATCACGGTATACAGTGATACCTTTTAGCGCCATTTCATGTGCCAAAAGATATGCTGCCTTGACGTCGTCTGATGATACATCATGGGGCATGTTAATTGTTTTTGCAATTGCATTGCCAATCCAGAGCTGCCATACAGATTGTGCCATTAAATGGTCTGCCCAGTGAATGTCCATTGCTGTAACAAAGATTTTTTGCATCCATTCTGGGATTTCTGGGAGCCCCATTAGTGATCCATAGTTATCTGCGATTTTTGCAAGAATTTCCTCGCTGTATATCCCGTTGTCTTTGAGTACTTGCTCAAAGATTTTGTTTGTATAAAAGAACCTTCCTACGGTTACTCGTTTTTCAAAAACAAGTGCAAATGTTGGCTCCATTCCGTTTGTGCAGTCTGCTATCATAGATAAAGTGCCTGTTGGGGCTACAGTTGTTGTAAGTACGTTTCTAATCCCGTGTTTTTTTATCTTTGAGATTAAGGCGTCCCAGTCATGGCTGTGTTCTTCTTTTGGCTTTTCATAAAATCCAGCAATAGGGATATTTCCTTCAGGATATTCCGTTTTTGGACATAATGGAAATTCTCCACGTGATTTTGCCAAGGCAACACTTTCTTCCATAGAATAGTATGATAATGCCTCGGCTAGCTTTGATTGGAATTCATATCCTTCCTGTGAGTTGTATGGGATTCTAAGCTTGTAGAGTAGATCTGCAACCCCCATAACACCTAGTCCAATTCGTCGTGATTCTTTTGATGCAACATCGATTTCTGGGACAGGATAATTATTCATGTCAATTACGTTGTCAAGAAATCTTGTGGTTTTTCTGATAGTCTCTTCATATCGTTGCCAGTCAAACTCATACTGTCCGTCTGCTTTTCGTTTTACAAGATTTGCCAAGTTGATAGAGCCAAGATTACATGACTCGTATGGATAGAGGCTTTGCTCTCCACATGGATTTGTAGCACGCAGTGGCATACCCCTTGCTTTTGCAAATACATTGTATTTGTTGATTAGATCAAAAAAGATCAGACCCGGTTCTGCACTCTTCCATGCTGAAAGTGCTATCAGATCAATTAGCTGATGTGAATTAATCTCACGGACAGGTGACTTGTCGCGAGGATTGCGTAACGTGTACTTGCCGTCTTCGGTGTTTACAAGTGCATTCCAAAAGTCCTCCCATATTCCAATGCTGACATTAAAGTTCTCCAAAATGCCAGGCTGTGTCTTGTTTGTGATAAATTTTTCAACGTCTGGATGCCATGTCTCCAAGATGCCCATGTTTGCACCTCGACGTTTTCCACCTTGCTTTACAACTTCGGTGACTGTGTTTATGATGTTCATAAAGGAAACAGGTCCTGAAGCAACACCAGATGTTGATGCTACAATGTCTCCTTCTTGGCGCAGATCAGAATAGTTTATTCCAACCCCACCGCCTGACTTGAAGATTAGTGCTGCGTCTGATGTTGATTTCATGATTTTTTCCATGTCATCTTGCATATCAAGCACAAAACAGGCAGATAGTTGGCCTAATCGTCCACCTGCATTCATCATTGTTGGTGAGTTTGGTAAGAAGTCTTGTGTTGTCATAAGTTCCATGTATTCTTTTATCTTGTCGGCATGGTCATCAAGCTTCTTTGATGCAATCATAGTCAAGAGTTCTTTGAAGCTTACTTTCATCTGGCCTTTCTTTGCCAAGCCGATGTAGTGAGTTATCAGTCCTCGAAAGTGCCACTTGTTTAGATAGTATTCACCTATCCTGAATTTGTAATCAAAGTCACCAAGTTTTTCAAGGTATTTTCTTGCCTCTTCTATGTCCTGCTTTATGTTGCCTTCAACTGAAAAGACCTTGTTATCATATAAGACATCTCCAAGGCCTACTAAAATTGCGACTCGTTCAAACATAGCTTCTGGGCTTTCAACAATTTCGTTTTTGTTATTTCGCATAAGGTATCTTGATGCCAAGACCCTCAAACAATTAAGATCAAACTTTTTTGCTACCGGATCAAGGTGTTTGGTGTTTAGTACCTTCATTTTGTCGTCTCTTAATTTGCGTCGCTCATGTCTGTACAGAATGTAGGCTTTGGCTATTTCGCTATAGCCCCGTTCAATTAGGGTAGATTCTACCATATCTTGAATATCTTCAACGCTTGGTGTAGTTGATGCAGAAAAGCCCTGCTCCATTAATTTTTTCAAAACCCCGCCTGTTAGTTCTTCTGCTAAACCACGGTTCGCTTCACCCGTAGTAGCCCCAATCGCCTTGTATATGGCGTTTGTAATTTTGTCTTTATTGAAATTCGTCATTTTTCCATTTCGTTTGCGAATTTCAACGATCGAGTCTTCTATTTGAGAAAAATCTGCCATAAGTATCTCCGGAATAGTCTAGGAAATCAAGTGAATATAACTTCTATGGCAAAAAAATTTTTAGCAAGATCCGATTTAGCTCAACAACTTTTACACTAGTATGATAAACTTCGTAG
>JACOWO010000204.1 GCA_016176745.1 Nitrosopumilales archaeon | reverse complement strand
CCAGACTTGATTGTAATAGATGGTGGAAAAGGCCAGCTCAATTCTGCCTTAAAATCACTACAAGCAGTTAGTGCTATCATCCCCTGTATTTCGCTAGCAAAAGAAAATGAGGAAATATACATGCCTAAGCAAAAAGAGCCACGTGTGATTTCAAAAAGCAGTTCTGCTCTAAAAATCCTCCAGTATGCAAGAGATGAAGCACACAGATTTGGAGTAAGCTACAACAGAAACCTTCAACTGATTTCTTAGGTTGAGTCTAGATTTTTTCTTTGAGTTTGGCCTTTGCGTCTTTGCTCCATACATGATTTGAGTTCTTCTTTGCTATGATTTTTAATTGATTTTCCACACATTGCACATGTTGGCTCTGCAACTATTGGTTTTCTTTCAAATGGCATGTGCCATCAAATAAAATCATCAAGTGATTCTTCGCGCAATGGTTGTGCATCTATTCCAATTGATTTAAGATGTGCAGAAAACTCTTCTACAAAGCCATGAATTGTGTATACTTTATCAGCACCACATTGTTTTACCATCTCAACTAGCTCACCAAAATCACAATGATCACTTAGCGGTATTGAATAATCAGCTCGCCTTCCAAAAGAAAATCGTGAAGATTTTGCCCAGCCAGAAAATCCAATGGTTGCTGCACCATATTTTGATTTCATGTGTTTGATAAAGTAACTTTTTTCTGACATAAATGGTGCAACCATTATCCATGGCTTTTTTTCAAGAAGACCATTTTTTTCAGCTTCTGTATGACCAATGCAGTCTTTGAGATTTATCCCCAAGTTTCGATGCAAGTCATTCATTTCCTTTACAGAATCATGATAGTATAGTGGCTCCCAGTGTCCAAATAGCTGCGATATTGTCTGTGCTTTTCCAAGCTGATATCCAAACAAAATTACTGGGATTCCATGAGAATAGTGCTCAGAAATTATTTCATTTACAGTTTTTTTTATCTCATCAAGCTTTGGGAAAATAAATTCTGGTAGTCCAAATGTGCATTCTGTTATCAGTGTCTTGCATTTTGGAATCTTTGCGCCAGAAAGAAATCCTCTGCTTCTTGTGCAAATATCACCAGTGTAGAAAATATCATCAAATAGTAACCCACGAGCACCTAAAATGTGCCCACTATCTAAGAGTGAAAAATTCTCCAAATTATCAACAGAATCCATCTTACAGCCACGTAGCTTTGCAATCCTGCTAGTCTCAATTGAAGCCAATGTAGGCACGCCATTTTGCGTTGGTAGATGATCAGAATGTGCGTGTGAGACAAAGTTTACGCATCCCTCTAGCGGGATTTTTGGATCCAAAAGTACGGTTTTATTATTTACCTTGTATACAATGCCGTTTTTTGTCATCTTTATTTTATGTGCCAAACACAAAAACAAACGTGAGATTTGATATAAATTGCAGCTTTAGTCTAGTTTTGACTACTTGCTAAATCTTGCAATTTTGATCTCAGGGTGTGGTAGTAACATGGAAGCCATTCTCAAGACGATCAGAAAAAAAAAGATTCCTGTAAATCCAGCAGTTGTTATCTCAAACAAGCCTGATGCAA